>JALYVR010000353.1 GCA_030853145.1 Chloroflexota bacterium
AGCCACACGCTCGCATCCAGGCTTTCCGACCCTGGACCGCTACCGCCATCTGGCAACCAGCGGCATCCCCTTTTTCGTGTAGGGGCGCCGCTGGCCTGCGCCCTGTGACCCGACGCGCTGGCCACGCATTCCCTACTTCGCCAATAGTCCTGCCAGCATATCGGCGCAGGCAAGCCAGGCCTGGGAGTGTGGGTCGATGAGCGCGAAGTGATCGACGCCGGCGAGTTCGACCAGGATCGCCTGGTCACCGGCAGCGATCGCTGCTTCCGTGTAGGCCTGGCTGACCTGGAGGGGCACGCGGTCGTCTGCTGTGCCGTGTACCAGAACCTGGGGTACCCCCAGCGGCAACAGGGCGGCCGGCGAGGCGGCGGCATAGCGGGTGGGTACCTCGTTGAGGCCACCGCCAAGCAATGCGACCACCGCGTCGTTTCCGAGATGGAGACGCCAGGCCAGCTCCAGGTCAACAACGCCCGCCAGGCTCATGACGCCTGTCACGGCTAGCAGTCTCTGCTCGTCGTTGCTGTAGCCATTATGGGACGCGTGGTCGGCGACCGCCAGAGGACTTCCTGGCGCGATACGCGTGCGCGCTGCCAGCCAGCATGCCAGGTGTCCACCGGCCGAGTGTCCGACCGTCACGACGCGACCCAGGTCCAGGGAGTGGATGCGTGCTAGCCTGCCCAGGTGGTCGGCGGCCCTGGCAACATCCAGCAGCGTGCCAGGCCAACCGCCGCCGGCGTCGCCCACGCGGCGATATTCGATGTTCCAGGTGGCGATGCCGCGCGTCGCCAGATCCTCTGCCAGACCATTCATGAGCGTCAATCCGTAGGGTACACGCCAGAAGCCGCCGTGAATGAGCATCGCCGTTGGGTGTGGACCTTCACCCTGCGGGATGCGTAGCTCGCCAAATTGCAATTCCTCCGTTCCATAGGCCTGTCGTATGACCTTGTGATGGGGATCGAGATCGTTCAACAAATATTCTCCCTCCGTCCGTGTGCTGCCTGCTGCTTGATTGCGATGCATACACAGATAAGGAGGCGTCTGCCATCCCATTTTGTTGGTGGATAGAGAGTCTCCCTATCTGCTCTGGCCTGACGCCTCATTTTGTTCTATTGTACCATAGGCAACCCGCCTCAGGCCTGGTTTCTCGCCTACGGATATTGTGGTGTACGGAGTACAATAAGGTGGGCAGGCGTCTTAGATTGCGGGGACGAATCGAACTATAGCTCTGCTAACAGTATAACTATAGCTACCTCACCCTTGAGAGTGCAATGTGGCAGACTCTCAAGGCAGGGCGATACGTGTCTTCACAGGCTTTTTGTGGTATAGCTCACAGTGTATCATCTCAAGAGGTGGCGAGCGAGACCGCTGTCACCACAAAATCTACCTGTGAGCCGCTGACCAGCAGCCCTGGTTGCCCGCTGGTGTACATAGTATCTTTGAGGCTAAGAGGCGCGCTGGCGCCGTTGACCAGGTGCGTCACCGCTGTGCCATTGACCATAAAGGTGAACCTGCCTGCCTCGACGTGAACCTGCAAGCTATTGGCCTGGTGCAGCCCTGTATGCATACCTGGTAGGTGGGAGCCTGCCCACAGAGTGGAGTACGGGGTGGGCAGATCCGTATTATATTTCATCACAGCATATTCGCCATCGATGCGCACGATAAACGCATAGCAGTGGACGCTGCTTCCTGGATTAGTTAAGTAGAAGGCCAGCCCATACGCAGCCGTGGCATCGCTTGTATCCTGCTGCATGGTGGCGCTCAGGGTGAAGGTGCCAGGTAGCGAGCCGATCGTATCTGGATGGGGGAAATAGGTGTTTCCATCGGCCACTGTGAGCGCATATCGATGTTGCTGGGTATCGACAAGCGCGGTTAATCCCTGCATTTGCCCGCTGGTCCAGTTGCGATCGTTGGTGGTAAAGCCCTCGTTGAATGCCGTTGCTTGCTGAACAGACCCATGGCCGCCATTATTCTGCCAGGGCAACCGACCCTGCGAGAAGAGCGTGAGTCCGACCGCCATGATCACCACGAGGGTCAGAGCGATAGCGCTGAAGCGCATTGTGTGCCTGGGGCGCGCCGGCGCATGTGTCGCGTTGTCGCCTGCGGCTATTGTGCGGAGCGCACCTCCTCGGGTTGTGGCTCGTCCATAGTCGGAGTGTGGTCCGCCGCTTGCCGCGCCAGGCAGCGTTTGCCCGCCGTAGTACGAGGGGCTGGCGTAGTAGCCCTGGCTCTGTGCGGGACCCGGACCGAGTGAGTTACTTCCGGGCTGTGGGTAGGCGATATGCGGACCGGCCAGGGGGGCCGAGAACTGGTTAGTGGATGGCGCGATGACGCTCTCCAGGGCCTGGGCCATCGCCTCGGCCGACTGGAAGCGCAT
This sequence comes from Chloroflexota bacterium, assembly GCA_030853145.1. GTDB lineage: Bacteria > Chloroflexota > Ktedonobacteria > Ktedonobacterales > Ktedonobacteraceae > JALYTT01. Next base: position 2,375 of record JALYVR010000353.1, read on the forward strand.
CTCTGGCGCCTTCGCCATGGCCTTTGCGGTGATCTGCGCCAGGCCGTCAGGCACGGCGGGATTTAGCTCGCGTACCGGCATGGGCGGCGTATGTACATGCTGGTAGAGTATGCCCAGCAGGGTTGACGATTGAAATGGCACCTGCCCGGTGAGCATCTGGAAGAGCACCACACCCAGGGCGTAGACATCGGTACGCGCATCGACCTGTTTCAGGTTGATCTGTTCGGGGGCCATATATTCGGCGGTTCCCACCATCTGCCCCACGCTCGTCAAGGTAGGATTGAGGTTGTCTCCGCCCCCCATCCTGCCTGCTGCGGGGGTGGTAAGCGTCGTCAAGGAGGCTTCCTGGGTGTGCTGATCGAAGAGCTTGGCGATGCCGAAGTCTGAGAGTAGGATGAGCATGGGGTCGCTGGCCGAAATGAGCATGTTCTGCGGCTTCACGTCGCGATGCACGATGCCCTTCAGGTGCGCGTGGTGGAGCGCCTGCGCCATTTGTATCGCGTAGCTGGCGGCCAGGCGTGCATCGAGTGGCCGCCCCCCGCGCATCTGCTCGCGCAGTGTGCCGCCGCCGACATACTGCATGACCAGGTACGTCAGTTCATCGAGTTCGCCAAAGTCGTAGACAGCCACGATGTTGCGATGCTCCAGGCTGGCAATCACCTGAGCCTCGCGCTCGAAACGCTCGCGAAATCCTGCCTGGTCGGCGACCTCCGGCAAAATAACTTTAATCGCCACGTCGCGGCGCAGGCGCGCGTGATAGGCCTTATAGACGCGGGCCATACCCCCCTCGCCCAGTTTGTGCTGGATAAGGTAGGCTCCCAGTTTCCTCCCAACGAGCGAGTCGTTTTGCATGCCTCTCTCCTGTATCCTCTGCCTATGTAGCGCGCCTGGTTTTCACCCCGGCACCTGTCCGCAGTTCCATGTAATCGTGATGGTGTTCCCAGGCCCCTTGAAGCTGAGGGTGGCCGGAATCTGGCAATTGTTCCTCGGCACGAAGATGCGCACGCGGTCCGTCTGGCCAGGTGTCATTGTATCGCTGGAGGGCGAGAAGGTGATGTTGGGCACTCCAGTACTCGACGCGGTCCAGGTGAGGCTGGTCTGGTTGTTCTGGCTGCTGTTAAGCGAAGCGTAACAGATCCACCCGCTTCCTGTTTGATCGGCGGGGCAGCCATTAAACACTGGTGGCTGGGGGGTCTCCAAGATCAGGAGCGGCGCAGGCTGTACCGTCAGCGTCACACCCACCGTAGCCAGGCTCGACCCGCTCACAAACAGTAGCTTGCCCGTGTAGGTGCCAGGTTTGAGGCCACTACTCGCACTGGTTATGGCTGCGCTGATGCTCTGGGTTGCCCGGCTGTTCAGGACGCCGCTCCCTGGATTCAGGCTCAACCACTGGGTTGTGGTCTGCAATTGCATGGAGGCGGACCAGTTTCCGATCGCCCCACAGTTGCCGGTGATTACCGTTTGCGCCGCTGGAGCGTTGCCGCCGGCCAGCATTGTGAAGTGTAGTATGTTTGGCGTGGCGGTGATGCACCCGGCCTGCACCGTAAAGGACACGCTCAGGGTGATGGCTGGGTCACCCTGTGCGTCGTTGAAGGTGACGGTCGCGCTATAGTTGCCTGCCTTCAGCGCGGCGGCTGTCGCGCTGACGTTGATCTGCTGCTGAGCCGGTGCCTGGATCTGGCCCGACGTATTGCTAAGCTGGAGCCAGGGGGCCTGGGAAGCGCTCCAATTGGCCGTCCAGCTTACGGTCCCGCTTCCGCTTGCGCAGAGCGTGATGGTCTTTGAGATTGGTGGCCCATACCCCTCGCTCACGGGTCCCAGCGTGATGGCGTTGGGGTTGACACAACTGAGCGCAGTCTGTGTGCCGCTGGTGGCGGTGGGCGTCGCTGTCGTAGGCGTGTCCGATGGCGTGGCATCTACCGGCGGAGTGGCCGTCGGGAGCGTGCCGGGCGCGTGGATGGTGAAGGCCAGCACGGCGCTACGGGGAGTGACCTTTTCGGAGGCGTGGATCGTGTGTTGCCCAAGCGACCAGGTAGGGTTGATGCTAATCTTCACATCGAAGCTGCCGTCGCTCTTGACGGTTACGCTCGTGCCTGCCGCTGGCGCCCGCGTGTTGCTGCTATCCAGGGCCAATGCGGCCGCGCTCCCGGTATAGGCGAAGCTGGCGCTGGGAGCCATATCTACGAATTCGAGCGGCTGCGAACCATCTAGTACATCTGGGCAGAGATATCTGTGTGATAGAATAGGAGAAAAAGCGAGGAGAAGCAGATGCCAAAGCGAGCCACTGAGGTGAAGATAGGTGAAGAAGAACACCGAGGGTTGGTGCACCTCACGAAACGTCACGGCAGTGCTCAACAATTGGTCCTGCGTGCCCATATTGTGTTGGCAGCAGGGGAAGGAAAGAGCAATGCTCAGATTGCGCAGGACCTGTCAATAAGCGTCGAGACGGTGCGGCTCTGGCGGGATCGCTGGGCGACATTACAAGATCTCTCCCTCAAAGACCGAGGAGTGGAAGAGCGCTTAGCCGATGCCCCTCGCCCAGGAGTTCCCTCTCGCATCACCGCAGAGCAGCGCTGTCAAATGGAGGTGCTGGCGTGCGAGGCACCGAGCCAGTCGGGACGCCCAATCAGCCAGTGGAGTGGACGTGAAATTGCCGATGAATTGGTGAAGCGAGGGATTGTTGAGCGGATCTCGCGGCGTCATGCAGCCCGTCTCCTGAAAAAGGGGGCTTTCAACCGCACCGCTTTCGTTACTGGTTAACGCACGTGCCCGATGTGCAACGAGAGCAGAAAATCAACGAAGGCTGTGCGCTTTACGCGAGGGCCAAAGAAGCGGCCAAACAAGGAGAGAGGACCATTAGCATGGATGAGATGACTGGGATACAAGCCCTCGAGCGGCTCTTTGCGGATCTCCCGATGATTGCGGGGCATGTTTTGCGACGAGAATTTGAATATATTCGGCACGGAACACTTTCCTGGTTTTTCAACTTCGATGTGGTCACGGGGCAAGTGATTGAGCCATCGTGGGGATCAACGCGCAATGAAGCTGATTGTTTAGCTCATCTGCAACGTCTGGTCGCCAGCGATCCTGCAGCGACCAAATGGAGGATTCTTCTGGATAATCTCAATATCCATCAATCGGAGTCTCTGGTGCTCTGGATTGCCGAACTGGAGGGGATTGCCGAGGTGTCACTGGGTGTCAAAGGCAAGAGCGGTATCCTCCAGTCGATGACCACACGAGCGGCTTTTCTGCACGATCCGACGCACAAGATTGTCTTTTCTTACACACCTAAGCACGCTTCCTGGATGAACCAGATCGAGATTTGGCTCAGTATTCTGATGCGTAAACTGCTCAAACGGGGGAACTTTCGCTCTTTGACGCAGCTTACCG
>JALYVR010000354.1 GCA_030853145.1 Chloroflexota bacterium
ATATAGGCCAGCACGTTGATCAGCAGCCATGCGAGCACTGTCCAGCCACCTATAGCGCCAGAATGCGCCTGAGTCCGCCATATATAGGCCGCGATATTCAGCGCGCCAAAGATCACCGTTCCCACAATGAGCAACAGCAAGGATAGCAAGATGACGGGGCGCATTTGCCGTGGCTCCAGCAATGCTAAAGCTTCACGCTGGCGTAACCGACCGGCATCTATGAGCGCTTGTTGGCTGCGGCGCAGGCGAGGGTGGAAACGATCAACTAACTGCGGTACCATGACTTTCCTCTATCGGCAAGCATCGAATCGCTTTCATCATACCACAATAAGCGCCCTTTGGCCCTACGGAGAAAGATACTCATTAATAGGGACAGGCTCTACCTCAACTGCCCTTGCCCGTAGCCCGCCGTGCTGATATACTCCTTGCCAGGAAGACATGCGACAGAGAAAGGATATGTACCTATGCGACGCGTACCCGGCTGGATCTATCTCGCGGGCGCATTCGCGCTATTCTGGGTGCTTTTTGCCATAGTGCTCTTTGCCGCCGATTTTCCTTTTTTCGTGATTAGCATCGCCTTAACCACCATTGCGGCGCTCTCTGTGCTGGTGATTGCGCTGCTCTGGGCATATCAGAACGATTGGTAACCACACTATGCTCGATATCTGTCTTTTAGGGACATGCGGGATGATGCCTATGCCGGGACGCTGGTTGTCCTGCGCCCTGCTCCGCAATGGCGCAACACTGACGCTCTTCGATTGCGGCGAAGGGACGCAGATTCCCTGGAAGTCGCTTGGGTGGGGCTTCCGCCAGCTTGGAGCTATCTGCCTGACGCATATGCACGCGGATCATGTCGCAGGCCTGCCCGGCGTGCTCTTTATGGTGGCCCATGCCGGGCGCACTGAACCCCTTGATATCTATGGGCCGCCCGGTACCGCGTACGTTATCGAAGGTCTGCGGCGCATCGCAGCCGATCTGCCCTTTCCCGTGCAGATCCATGAGATGCCGGGCGCCGCGCACTTCGCTCTGCCCGGCGGCCTGAAAGGGTCCTGCGCCCCGGCAGCCCACGGCGTCCCCTGCCTGGCCTACCGCATCGAGCTGGAGCGCAGGCCAGAGTTTCAGGCGGAGCAGGCGCGCGCGCTGGATCTGCCTGTTCAGCTCTGGTCGCGCCTGCAACACGGGGAAACGCTAGCGTATAACGGCAAGAACATCACGCCAGAGCAGGTGCTCGGTCCCCCCCGGCGCGGCATCTCACTGGCGTTTATTACCGATACCCGGCCAACGAGCGCCCTGAACGCCTTCGCGCATGATGTCGATCTGCTGATCTGCGAGAGTATGTATGACGCCCCCGCCGACCTGCCCCTGGCACGCACACACGCGCACATGCTGGCCCAGGAGTCCGCCTCTATCGCGCAGGCGGCCGGCGCACACGCGCTCGTCCTGACACACTTCAGCCCTAAAATCTATGACCCCTCAGGCGCGGAGAAAGCGGCCCGGCGCGTTTTCCCAAACACGCGGGCCGCCAGAGATGGTATGATTATTACCCTGGAATATCCCTCCTAGCTCGCTTCTGGTAGCCCCAGCGGACCGTCGGGATCAGGATCGCTGTCGTCAGACTGCTTTTCCGGCAGACCCAGGATCTCGCTGGCGATATCCGTTGTGGGCAGAGGCTCCAGCAACTGCAAATGCGGGCGCGCCATCTTTAAATGCAGCTCAAAGAAGGACAGGACCTTGTCTACGTACATGCGCCGATTGATAAAGTACGCGCCACAGTGATTGGCTTCGGGTACGATCCATAGCTCCTTCGGCTCGTGCGCGGCATTGTAGAGCTTTGTAGCATCGCGCGGGTCTACCATCGTATCTTTCCCGCCGTGAATAATCAGCACCGGCCTCGGCGCCAGCCGCTCGATGTCCCGCACCGGCTCAACCTGGCGGAAGCGATATCCCGCACGCCACCACATCAGGTAATCCGCCACCCACATGAAAAGCGCCGGCGGCACCCGTAGCACACGATGCACGTTGTAGTCAACAACGCTCCAGTGGCTGGCAAAAGCGCTGTCCGCTACCAGCGCCTCGACATCGTTGCTGCGCGCGCTGCACATAATCGCTACCGACGCGCCCATCGAGTATGCCAGCACCCCCAGTCTCGTTCCCGGCGCACGCTCCTTCGCGTACACCAGCGCCCCCAGAAAATCGTTGATCTCGCGATATCCAAGCGTGATCGACCTGCCAACCTCCTGCCCATGCCCATAATATTCAAAGACCAGCACATTATGCCCGGCCTTCCAGAGAGGCACAGTCATTCCTAGCACATCGGCCATACGCGTGCGATAACCGGGACACATGACGATGGTCGTGGTGGCTTGCGGACGCGGAATGTACCAAGCGCTTACCGCGTAATCCCCGTACAAGGGAGCAAACGTCACGTTCTCAGCCGGTAACTCGAATTCAAAAGGACTAAAACTGTAGGTGTCCGAGAAACTGCCATACTTCTTGGGCCGGATGAGGGTCTCAACGACATAGAGGGCAATGCTAAAGATCACACCTAGAATACCAATACTACTGCCTATCCCGCCCAGTAGGAGCCTCTTCTTTGAGGTACGCCTAAGCCAAAAACTGTGGTGCTGTGACACGGGAGGTGCCGACCTTTCTAGCTGCGATTGGCCGCCTGTAAGAACTTCCACTACAAGAAACAACGCCGACGATAGGAGTTTTCTCTCTCCCTCTACTCGCATATACGTTCAAAGCGTCTTCAGGGTTGCCTGGACCCTGCCGGGGACCCCTTTCCATCTACCATCCTCTATCCTGTAACATACTGACGAAATGTATATGTTTCTTAGATAATAACACATCTTAAATGCACAATAAGGGTGATCGCCTGTCTTGTATATCCCTGAAGCCGCTCTAGTGGCCGACGGAGATTGACAAAACAAGCGATCACCTTTTTATAAAAATCGTGCAGGCGCGTTTCCATAAAGACACGCCTGGTACCGCTACAGGTCCTGGCGATCGGCAACGGGAGTGGGAGCAGCTACAGAACCAGGATCTACACGCGTCTCGCGCACCACTACATTGCCTGCCTGTTCGACACGCGCCTCTTCATGCCTGATCGGCTCAACCAGGGTTCTGGTCTCCTGCACCGCTTGCTTACGCACCGTAATCTCTTCCATGACGACCGGCACCTTGTTGATGAAGACCTGCTCCTCGCGTACCAGTATGCGTAATGTGCCGCCCTCCCTGAGCACTTCATCCTCCTGTACAGTGCTCTGGTCTACGACCGGATTGCGCTCAATCGACATATCCTGTGCCTGGCCAGGCGCCTGGAATTGAGTTGCGCCGGGTCCAGGATAGGCAGACGGCGCTTGAGCCGTAGGAGTGCTCGGCAGGCGCTCAATGGTGACCTCTTCACGCGTGACGGGAACGGTGAAGGTCTTTTGTTCGGTGATCACACGCTTGTGAATACGTATCTCTCCCGTATTGACGACGTATTTCTGGATCTGCGGCACCTCCTGCCGCAACTGGACGGTACGCTCCCCTCCCATCTCAAAAGGTGTGAACACATTTAAGGCGCCGTGACGATGCAGAATATCACGCACCTCCAACTGGTGTCCCTGCGTGCGCGCCAGGACAATGTAATCCCCCGAATCCAATGCGTGCTGGTAAAGCTGCCGCTGATCTTGCGGTAAGTCTAACCCGGCCAGGTCATCGGCTGCACCATCCGTGGTCCCCTCCTGCTGCGTAAACGCGCTCTTCAACGAAGCAAGCACGCCTCCGCCAGGATTTCTCCCGATCACCTTCACCTCGTCAAGCCCCCAACTCGTCTGCCGCAACTCGGCAATGGCCTGATCAGCCAGCGTCCGATCACGAAAAATACCCAGCACTGTTGTGCGTTCCTCTACTGCCATGTTAATTTCTCCTCTCTCCAGCGAGACCTCTACAGCAAAACATAGGTTCTATTCGTTTGTAGACACGTCGAACAACGAGAAAACGTAACACCATAGCTCCCCGCGTTTCCCCTAACGGCTTTAACTTGCAAGTCATGTTGAGCTTTCATCATCTAAAGCCTAAAATACATGTATTCATGTTCAAACATAGCATATCTGTTTTTCGAGTCATCCTTTGTTTTTCAAGTAATCTATAGAGGAATATGCTACAGTAGAGTTAATCGTGTATCCGTTTTCTAGAGGCCCTACGTATAAAATAGGGAACTTCGAAAGCGTTTCGTTTTCCGGATACGAGTAAACTGAAGGTAAGCGTCCTTTAGAGAGGACCATAGAAAGAGGTAGATTATGTCAACATATCCTCAACTGGTTGTAGGAGTGTTTGAGCACGAGTCGGACGCTAAAGGCGCCCTGAATGCCTTACATGAGGCTGGATTTGGCCAGGACCAGATCGGTCTAGCCTTGCGTGAAGGCGGAGTGGTTACCCACAGCCTGCTCAATGATCTGGTCAAACTGGGCGTTCCACAAGATCGCGCAGACTACTACGACAGCGAGTACAGGGCCGGGCGTGCCATCATCTCTGTGCGCGCCGATGGGCGCGAGCAGGAAGCGATCAGCATTCTCAGAGGTTATCGGGCCTACGACTACGATACGCGCACAGCCTCGACGCAGACGGCAGCGGCTCAGCCAGGCGTGTATGAGCAGCAGTATGCCGAGAGCGAGCGCCGCGCTATCCCGCTGCATGAAGAGCAACTGAACGTGAGTAAGCAACGCGTGCAGAGCGGCGAGGCTCGCCTCCACAAAGATGTAGTCGAGGAACAGCGCAGCATCAATGTCCCGGTCACACACGAAGAGGTAGTGGTTGAGCGGCATGCCGTCAGCGGCGGACAGCTTTCAGATGCACCCATCGGCCAGGATGAAGTCATCCGCGTTCCTGTCACCGATGAGCAGGTCAACGTGACAAAAAACACTGTTGAGACCGGCGAGGTTTCGATCGGTAAGCGCCAGGTTCAGGACACCCAGCGGGTGACCGATACAGTTCGCCGCGAAGAGGCACGCATCGAGCGCGAAGGCGATGCGCGCATTCGCACCAATGAGGATCTGACGAACTCATAGTAGTGTCTATTGCACGTAGGGACAGGTTACCCGCGACTGGGGATTCTCTCCCACGCGCAATAGCCCAGCTTCCACATTCGTATCGCTATTAAACAATTTCGTGTAGAGGCGCCGCTGGCCTACTCTGGCTGGCTCGCCGGTCTTTAAGAAAGGCAGGAATATGGTACAGCAACGTGCAGGCATGCTCTGGACAGTGAATCGCATATTCGCGCTCGTTGTAGGAGTCGTCTTTGTCCTCATAGGCATTATTGGCTTCCTGACACCGACCGAGAACGCTACCGGAGTGCGGGCAATCTTTGGCATCTTTGATGTGGACACTGTTCACAATCTCATCCACCTTGTCACAGGCCTGATAGCTATCGCTGTCGTTTTTATCGGACACTCGCGCACCTTTAACCAGATTTTTGGCGTTCTCTATACGCTCCTGGGTCTCGCAGGCTTGATTCCGGCGCTCTACTTTCCTTCTGGGACGTATGGCACCGACAGCGGCCTCTTCCTGGGCCTTACACATATTAATGCCGGTGACCATATACTGCACCTTGTCGTCGGTGTCGCCGCTATCGTCGTCGGCTTCTTCATGGCTGGATCGGCTAGCCATATCACTCCGACCGCGAGTCGCGAGCGTGACGCTGTCTAAGAAATAGCTCGTCAGGGTTCGGTTTCACGTAGGGGCGCCGTTTACAAGCCCGGTGGTAAGCTTCATGGG
>JALYVR010000355.1 GCA_030853145.1 Chloroflexota bacterium
GTGTAGGGTATGCATGTTACCATTACTGCATGCTATATTTTCGTCGTTTGTTCTTACCGCGTACCCGCCAGGGGCGCCTCTTCATATCCTGATGTCAGAGACACAAGAACAGTGGTATAACAGGCAGGCCATCGAGCAACTGGCCCAGCACGTCCCCTTCGAGCGTGACGTAGCCAGCAAGGCGGAGCAGATCGAAATGCTGCGTGGTCTGGTGCTGCGCCACGGTCGCCAGATGGACCCCGACCTCTTTGGCTTTGAGGCCCGCAATGAATTAATGCGCCTGGGTCTGTGGGAACGTATCGGGGATGGATGATATGTAGGGCCTGCCCCTACATATCAATGTCAATGGGTTACGATTCGACCGCGACCGGATCGGTTATGGGCGACATCTCCTGTCCGGTGCCTTCCTGGGCATGAATCGTATCCAGGTTCTCGTTGGCCGCTCCCTTAGGGAAGTTGGGCACAACGGGGAGATTGCTCTCTACCACCAGGCCGTTATCGACATAGATGTGGTAGGGGAACATGGCGGGATCGAAGGCGCTGTTGTGCGACACGAAGAGGATCTGCTCAAAGTGTTGCCCCAGCGTCTCTCCGGTAACCACATCGATCAGGGCTTGCATGCGCAGGAGATCAAACGAACTCAGCGGCTCATCCAGCAGCAGGAAGCCGGGGGCCGCGCCCAGTTCGCGCGGCAGTGCGGCAATGGCGAAGGCCAGGCGCAGCGCCAGCGAGACCTGGTCCGCCGCCCCGCCGGAGAGCGCCGACCTTGGCATGTACTCAGCGGCCGCCGAGTCCCAGACGCGCAACTGCAACCGGCCACCGCTCGCCGTGTGCTCCTCCTCCTCCGTGGTCAGTTGCACATCGTGATAGCGCCCGCTCGTGAGCAGTGGCAGCACCTGCTGGACGTAGTATTCGATGCGCGGGATCATCTTGCGCATCAGGCGTTCGGTGACGGCCGAGACCAGCAGGTTGCCACGTTTCTTCGTCTGGTAGCTGCGCTCCTGCTGTTCCATGCGCCGACGTGCCTCCTCCAGATCGAGTTTTGTGCCGCCCGTCTGCAACTGTTTGCTGAGTTGCAGTTCTCGCTGCTCCAGTTGCTGCAACTCCTGCTCGATAGCCTGGCGTTCCGCTTCCAATGGAGCGCGGTCCTGGAGAGACCGCTCACCCACCAGGGGCCAGACGATCACGATCTGCTCCAGGGTATGCTCCCTGGCGGCCGGCCGATGGCGCTGCGCCAGGAGTGCAGCGATACGCTCGCGCGCCTCCTCGATCTCCTGCCGGCAGAGTTCTATCTTGGCATGCGAGGCGCCGTCCTCGGCCTGCAAGTTGTCGAGTTCTTGCATAATCGTGCTTTCACGGGCCTTCTCTAACTCTTGCTGGCAGCGATCGCGCAGGGTCGCCAGCGTTTCGGCGAAGGGATTGGGGGGCACGACCCAGCTCCCCAGGGTCGCGCTGAACTTTGCGAGCTGCTGGTAATGCCCGGCCAGGGAGTCCTGGCGCTCTTTGAGGGTGGTGACATAGGTGGAGCGTCGTGCCTCAAGCTCCACGCGCCGCCCTAAGGTGATATCCAGGGCCTCCAGTTCTTTGCGGGCGCTGGTCTCGGCGCTGCTGATAGCCGCCTGACCGAAGGCGACACCCAGCGGCTTCACGCGCAGGCGCAACGAATCCTGCAAGGCGCGCAGGGCATCACGCAAGGCCATCTGCTGCGCGCGCGCGCGCGCGACTTGTTGCTCCGGGTCATGCGTCTGGAACTGTTCCTGCCGGCTCATCACGGTCTGCTGGCGCGCCAGCAATGCATTCAGGTCCGCCTGGTAGATCGCCAACTGTGCCTGCAAATCCCCCATCAGGTCGAATCTGCCATCAATGGACGCAATCTCGCGTTCGGTCCCTTGAATGGCCTCGTCGAGGATGGCTTTCAGTTCGGCATGTTTGGCCGCCGAGTTGAAGACGGCGGACTCGAACGTGGGTATAGGCAGACCCTCCTGCCCCATAAGAGCGGAGATATCGTGGCGCACCTGCTCGACCCTGACCAGGGCGGCGCGGATCTTGCCATTGATATCCTCCCAGCCCTCGTTCTGACGCTCCTCCTCCAGTTGAGCGTGCTGCCTGCGTAGCGCGGCCACCGCCTCCAGGGTGACGTTCACCTGGTTGCGCGCGGCGGCGGCATTATCGCGCGCCTCCGTCATACGCTTCTGCACATCGACAATACTCTCGTCGCGGTCCGGCACCTGCTCAATGAAATACTGCGCCTCCTCAACGGACCGTGGGGGGTTGCCACCCAGCGCGCGAATCTCATGCTCGACCTTTTGCAGCGCTTCCAGTCCGCCGCCTACGCGCGCCGCCGCCTCGCGCGCCGCCACCATCATGCCAACGCGGCCTTTGGCCTCCTGCTCCATACGCTGCGCCACCTGTAGTCTCTCCTGGGCCTTCTTATAGTTGACGAAGCCCAGCACCGCGGCCCCGGCGCACGCGATAGCCAGAATGATAGGCACAATCGAGAGGAACGAAAGCCCCTGCTGGGCCCCTATGAAACCGAAGATGGCAAACAGCACGCATAAGACCACGCCGCCGATGATGAAGAGCAGGCGCCACATGGCGGCCTGCCGGGCCGTGGCTACCTCCTGGCTGAGGCGGAACTGATACTGGTAGGCCGCTTCCAGGTGCTGGTTGGCCTCGGTCAGGCCGCCCAGCAGGCCCTTGAGGCGCTGCCATTCTTCGAGCTGGCGCGCCAGGTTTAGTTGGCGCCAGCGTCTCTCGCGTGCCTCGGCCTGCTGCTGAACCTGCCGGGCCTCGTTCTCGGCCAGCGCCAGTTCTTGTTCGGTCTCCTGCAATTCCTTCTGCATCTTTTCGATCTGCTCGGCGTTCTCCTGCGCCTGTGCCTGCTGCGCCAGGTTGCGGATATATTGCTCTTCCGCGTCGTGCAGGCTCTTCAGGCGCTCAATTACTCCTTGCAGGCGGCGCAGGCGGGCCTCCAGATTCGGGCGACCTGAGCGACGGCGCTCTTCCAGTTCGCGCTGGGCCTGCTCAATCTGAGCGACGCGCGCGCGCGCCTGCGCGACCAGGGTGTCAAGTTCACCCACGTTTTCCTGGAAAGCCTTGTGCTCCTTGATTTCCTGTTCCAGTTCCTTGATGGTGTTCACCGCCGTCAGCAGGTCAGCGGCCATACGCTCAAGTGTCCCGAAGGAGTGCGTCAGGTCCTCCAGATCCTGGACACGCTTCGCCAGGGTCGGGAGTTCTTCGCGCTCGCGGCGCTCCAGTTCGGCGATCTGCCGGTCCAGTTCGGGGATTTCGTGCCGGGCCTTGGCCATGGCATCATAAGCGGCGCTGATCTCACCCAGAGTGGCATCAGCGCGCTTCAACTGCTGTATGCGTCCCTGGCGCGCTTTAATCTCCACGCGCCTCGTTCGCAGTCGCTCAAGCGCGCGTTCCTGCTCATCGATATCCACCTCTTGCTGGCCCACTTCCGCCAGATTCCCGGTGATCGCTACCGCATCCAGGGAGGCCTCAAGCTGCCCCAGTTTCTCGCTGAGTTCGGGAATGCGGGCCTGGATCTCGGCCAGCTTCAGGCGTTCGCTACACTCGCTGAGCTGGAGTTCATCGGCAGGCGTGAGCTTAAATTGCTCGGCCAGGCGCGTCAGTTTTTCCAGGCCGAGCAGTTTACGCAGGGTGACTTCGCGCTCGTGGCCGTTCAAGTGTTCCAGGCGCGTCAGACCTTTTTGCTCGATAAAGCAGGAGTTGCGCAGCGTGCTTCCATCGAGGTATCCTAATTCGGTGATGATGCGTTCGTTAGCAGTGTTCAGGCGCGTGATAGGCTCCTCGTCAGGCATGCCCAGCCTGCGCACGGAGAGCGCGACTCTCTGGCCCTTGCCGCGCTCGATAGTACGCGTAATCGTCATCTCGGTCACGCCTATCGAGAGCGTGAGCGTGACGCTCGCCTGGGTCTCCCCGTAGAGTATCAGGTCATCGAGGGTGCGTCTCTCGCGATCAGAGGCCAGGGGTTCTCCGTAGAGGGCAAAGTAGATACTCTCAAAGAGCGTTGACTTCCCCGCTTCGTTGGCGCCCTGAATCAGGATACTGCCGCGCTGCGGAAAATGCAGGTCTACCTCGCGTAAGAGCCTGAAACGCTCGACCGTTAAATGTTTAAGAATAATCATGCCTTGCCTGCCTTATCTTTTGATCCTTATCTCGTCCAGTGCCGCCAGGAGCACCTCTTTTGTTGTGCGTAAGGCCTTCTTCTCCTGCTCGTCGTCAGCGGCGGAGATCCACTCATCCGCCAGCGTGATCAGTTCTTCGCGAGGGGAGAAGCGCTCGCCAGTTTCGGCCGAGATCGCTTCTTGCTCGGGTAAGAGCGAGAGGGCGCTATCGTCGATGGCCAGCGCGAAACAGTGTTGTTCGCCGTAGTGGCGTATCTGGTTGAGGTCCAGTTGATGATACTGGCCGCGGGTCAACTCGCCCTCAAGTCTGAGTTGCACCATAGCATCCGCGCTGCACAAGGGGCGCAGGCGCTCCAGGATAATCTCCATAGGTGTCTGGTCCGTGTCCTCGCCTTCAGCCGTGCCTGGCGCGGCGGGCCAGAGCGCGGTTGTTGGTAGCACCAGGCGACGCAGGTGCAGGGAATCGACGGCAACATGCTGGCACCAGCGTATACCGTCGGTAGCCAGGCCAAGATAAACGAAGCCCGGAGCATCATCAGGGTCGCTGAAATTGATATGCTGCGTGGCGCCGGCGACCACGACATCGCACTGCCCGATCCGCGTCTGGCGAAAACTATGCTGGGAGCCGGCCAGGATATAGCGGAACGCGGTCTGATTGCTGATACTGGCGCGGCTGACCTGCGCGCGCGTATCTACCAGAGGCGCGCCGCTGGTCAGCCCTTCAATGGGGGCATGCAAGATCAGGATAGAGATATCCGCGCGTTCGATAGCTGCCGGCACGGAGACGCGCGCCAGGGGATCGCCCTCCTGACCAGAGAGCGCGCTCAGGCCACAGATGCCAACGCGCATGCCGGAGACATCGAAAAGCACAGCTTCGAGTTCCCGCGCATGCTCCGGTTCGAGTTGTGAGTCATGACCGAGATCGCTGTCCCCTGCCGACCTCGCGTCCGGGTAGGGCGCGAAATAGTGGAGCGCGCCCAGGCGGGCGTAGCTGATCTGAGGGGCGGGGGACGCGTCGTCCAGTAGCGCCTGGTCGGCAGGTGGAGTATCGTGTGTACCGCCCACAGCAAACGTGCGCACACCAGCCTGGCGCAACTGCACCAGGCGCGCCGCCACGAAGCTGCGGTCTCGCTCGGCGGGATTGACCGTATCGAACAGGTCGCCTGCCTGTATAAAAAGATCCACGCTCTGCCCAATCGCGAAGTCCGTGGCCTGCTGAAAAGCGCGGCGCAGTTGCTGCTCGCGCTCCTCGCGTTTGCGTGGGCGCTGGCCGAACGCGGTATAGCCAAGATGATTGTCAGCGGTCAAGACCACGGTGATTACCCCATCGTCGCGTTCCAGTTCTTCCTCAGTGGGCAGCGGCTGATGAGGGTTCTCCTGCTCCTGGCTGGCAGCTTCCTCCACAATGTCTTCTGTCATCTTAGTCTCTTCCATTTCTGTCTCTCAACGCCCCGTCAGTCGCCTACGCAAAATGGGCTGGCATGCAACAAAAAACTAAATAGATCGTCTATAGTGTTAAGAAGAGTCTATCATAAAGTATGACGATTAAAAAACCGCTAGCACGTAAAAAAGGGACTATTTGGGGGCTAGCAAGGCCGTGCGC
>JALYVR010000356.1 GCA_030853145.1 Chloroflexota bacterium
GCGGTGCCGTCCACGTGGCGCACCGCCGGGATGCTTTCGGCCTTCTCCGGTCGCACATCGTAGACGAAGAGCATGAACGGTGAGCTATCGGCGTTAACGAACCAGTTCGCGGCCTCTTCCTCCAGCACAACCGGGGCCACGGGGCGGAAGTCCTCGCGGTCTTTGATCTCGTTGAGCCGGGCCTGCATATCGGCGTGGATCGGCGAGGCCAGGATCGAGCGCGCGCCCAGCGCGCGCGGACCGAACTCCAGGCGGTGCTGGAACCAGCCGATGACCTTATCCTGCGCCAGGATCTCAGCCGCCTCCTCGGCGACATTGCGCAGGCGGCGATAGGGCAGCTTCGACCAGCGCAGGAATTGCTCGATCTCGTCGTCGCTGTATGCCGGACCCAGGAAGGCGTGCTGCATATGGTAGCGGCGCTCGTTGTCCCCGCGCTCCAGGGCATCGATCCAGAGAGCCGCGCCCAGGGCCGTCCCCGCGTCGCTCGCCGCCGGCTGCACCCAGATGTGCTTGAAGGGGCCGCGGTCGCGTAAGCGCGCGTTCAGTACACAGTTGAGCGCGACCCCGCCTGCCAGGCACAGGTTCTCGCTCTGGCTCGCCTTATGCAGCCAGGTTGCCAGCTCCAGTACCGTCTCCTCCAGCACGACCTGGAGCGAGCGCGC
The DNA here is from genome assembly GCA_030853145.1 of Chloroflexota bacterium. Taxonomy (GTDB): domain Bacteria; phylum Chloroflexota; class Ktedonobacteria; order Ktedonobacterales; family Ktedonobacteraceae; genus JALYTT01. Next base: position 663 of record JALYVR010000356.1, read on the forward strand.
GATATCGTAGTGGCGCTGCTCCAGGGGGCCACCCTTCACGCGGGCGGGTCCAAAGCGCTCCACAAGACGCGGCGGCTGGATGGTGTAGTCGCCCTGCGTGCCAGGACGCACAATCTCGCGGAACTCGTCGAGGTAGCGCGATGCGCCGAAGGAGGCCAGCGCCATAACCTTGTACTCGTCGGAGGAGTGCAGGAAGCCCAGGTACTCGGTCACCTGCTCGTAGAGGATGCCAAGCGAGTGCGGGAAATCGACCTGGCCCAGCCAGCGCAACTGGTTGCCGCTGCCAACACTGTAGCTCGTGGTGGCCTTCTCGCCGCGCCCATCGAGGGTCATCACAGCGGCCTCGCTAAAGGGCGAAGCGTGGAAGGCGCTGGCGGCGTGCGCTATGTGATGCTCCACAAAGTGCCAGCGATACGGGCCGTCGGTGCGCACGCCTCGAAAGCGCGCTTGCAGGTGGTGTGGTGCTCCGCTGGCCAGGTGGCGCGGCGCGTTGATGATTGAAGCCAGGAACAAGGGATCCCAGGCTGAGTCCCATTCGGCGGGCGTGGGGTGCGCGGTCGGTTCCAGGGGGAGCGTGATGCTGGCCTCGTTGCGGTGACTGCCCAGGAGCAGGAAGGGATCATATGAGTAGGCGATGTGATCGACCTCGGTCAGAGTGATCCCGGCCTCGCGCAGGCAGTAGTCGATGGCGTGAAAGGGCAATTCGTAGGTGGAAAACGGGATGGGGCGCTTGCCATGTTTAATATGGGTGAAACGTTCTTCCTCCGCCGCCGCGATCACTACGCCATCTTTGACGAGACAGGTTGCCGGGTCGTGGTAGACAGCATTGATCCCCAGGGTGTACATCCAGGCTCCTCCTCCGCATACAGCCGGACGCGGGCGCATCCGCTGTTCGCGGGTCGATGTCGTATGCAGAAATAAAGCGAGTTTCCTGCATTCTACACGGTAGGCAATGCACAGCAGTTTCAGAAGGATGGGGCTTGATCTCAGTGTGTAGGGTACACGTGCAGATTTGGTAGGCGGACTATACTGCCTATAAGCAGTCGACCAGTGATCGCTGCTCACGCCACGGGCGTTTTTGACATGTATGGAGCATAATGTCTGGGAAAGAACCAGCATCCTGCCCCCCCGTTAAGAAAGGAAGCATTTCCATGCCAACTATTCATGTAAATACTGACGCAATGCGCCAGCTTGGGCAAATCTTTAACCAATTGAACGATCAGATCCAGAATCAGAGCGCACAACAGATTCAAAACTACACCAATCAATTGGAAGGAGATTGGCAAGGCATCAGTCGCCAACGCTATGAGCAGATGTATCAGGAGTGGCGCTCGACAATCATTCAGGCCGTCCAGAACGGTGAACAGATCGGGCAGCACCTACAAAATACGGCTCAGCAATTTGAGAACGTGGACCAGCAGTAATAGTCGGCGCCTTTTTCATAATAAGATGCATATACTCCACTAGAGGCAACGCATGAGAGAGGTGTGTTGCCTCTAGTGGAGTGCGTGTACTCTCGGTCTCCCCCTCACATAGTATCCTCCTCCATAGGAACGATCCGAGCAACTCCAGCGGGCAAAACGCGTTTCGGTACGCTCCATTTTCACTATGCGCTACTCGCATTTGGCAGAAATTCATAGCTTCTTCCATCTTGACAATTTCAATATATCGACGTAATATATCGAAGTGATATATCAAGGCGATATATCGAGTAAGAAGGAGAGAAGCTATGTCGATAGATCACAGTATATTGGGGGTGATCAGCCTCTACCCCTGTTCGGGCTATGATATGAAGATTGAGTTCGAGATTGGTGGGGCCGGGCTCCTCTCCGCACTCAGCTTTGGCAGCATCTATCCCCGGCTCAAGCAGATGGAGCAGGACGGGTTGATCGAAACCTCGCAGGTCAGTAGCGAGGGACGGCGCAAGAAGGTCTACGAGTTAACCGCCAGGGGGTGGAAAGAACTGGAGAAGTGGTTGGAGGAACTCCCTGCATATCCTATCCCCATGAATGACGAATTGCTGCTCAAAATGGTCTTCTGGGCATCCGGGCGCCCTGAGGACCGCGCCGCATTGATTGAGCACCTGCACATACGCTGGCAGCAGTCGAAAGAAATGCTTGACTATTTGATCCACTGGCCGCAGAATGGCACATCGCTGATCAGCGAATACGGCATGCTGGCAATCAGATATATCCGTGCCAGGTTAGAGACCGAACTTGCCTGGATTGAGGAGACGATTACCCAGTTGGAAGGCCCGCCTCAAGGTCCGGTGCAGGACCCACGCCATCTCACGGAACAGCAGCGTGAACGTCGCGCACGCGCGCTTGCAGGACAGCAACCACAGGAGGATGCGGAGCAGGAAGATGGGGAGTAGCGTGGCGCAGGTACCAGCATTCAAACACCTGTTGCTGTATACACTCTTTAGCGCAAACACCATTTCGGTAACTGGTAGTTCGCTGACGCTGATTGCGGTACCCTGGTTCGTGTTACAGACGACGGGCAGTGCTACCAGAGTGGGCTTCACGGGGGTGGCTGAGGTCCTCGCAATCATCGCGGCTGGCTTTCTGGGTGGTGTTCTCGTTGATCGTCTGGGTTATAAGCGTACCAGCGTTATCGCCGACCTTGCCAGTGGTGCCGCCATAGCGCTCATTCCACTGCTCTATTACAGCGTTGGGCTGGCGTTCTGGCAGTTGCTCATCCTGGTCTTCTGCGCAGCCCTCTTCAATGCGCCCGGTGCCTCCGCGCGCACGGCCCTGTTGCCGGATATCGCCGGACCGGCCGGGATGTCGCTGGAGCGCGCGAACGCTCTCCTGCACGCCATCGAACGCGGCTCGCGCCTGCTGGGTGCGCCGCTGGCCGGGATACTCATCGCGTTGCTGGGAACTAGCTGGGTGCTCTGGCTTGATGCCGCGAGTTTCGTGATCTCCGCGCTTCTGATCGGGCTTGTGATCCCCAGGCCGCGACCCACAGAGGGCGCGCAAGCTATGGCAAAGGCATCCGGCGGCTACCTGGCGGAACTGGGTGCCGGCCTGCGCTTTATCCGGCACAATCGACTTGTGCTGGCTATCGTTCTGACCATTATCATCACCAACTTTCTTGATTCTCCCCTGAGCGCGGTAGTGATGCCTGTGTACGCGAAGCAGCGCTTTGGCAGCCCGCTGGCTCTAGGGCTGATCGAAGCGGCCTGGGGAGGTGGAGCGCTTGTCAGCGCGCTCATCTATAGTGCGCTCGCTCCCAGGTTACCGCGCCGCGCGACCTTCATTGCTGCATTCATCCTCATTGGACTGCCATTCTGGCTACTGACGTCGCTGCCGTCGCTGCCCTTCACACTGGTGGCAATGGCGATTATCGGCGCCGGCAGCGGGCCGATCAATCCACTGCTCTGGACGTTGAGCCAGGAACGCGTACCCGCCGATATGCGCGGTCGCGTCTTCGGCGCGATCGGAGCCGCGGCCTTTGCTGCGATGCCCCTGGGCCTGATCCTCGCGGGCTACCTGGTGGATGCGGTTGGCCTGCATGTCACCTTGCTCGTCATCGCCGCCTGCTATCTGGTTGTCACGCTCAGTACGCTCTTCAATCGTGCGCTACGCGAAATGGATGCCTCTGTAGAGAAGCCCGACGCTCTAGAAAGTAGAGAGACGTAAGAGAGCGGGCTACTTGTCTGAAACCGTTTATGTGATCGGTGGGTCATGTCCCCCATATGTGCAATATCGATAAAGAGCCGCGTATTTTGAATACTCTTATCCTTATAATACGTGTTAAGACTATGATCGATGTACTTAAATACATCTCATACCACTAAACAAGGAGGTAATCACAGTGGCAGTCACGGTAGTACAGTTCATCATCTGGCTCGTCATCGCGGCCATCATTGGCTTTCTAGGAGAATTTATCGCGGGCCGCCGCGCCCCGGCAGGCTTCATCGGCGCCATCACTCTTGGCCTGCTCGCCATCTTCCTGATCGTGGGCTTTCTCCACTTTCACATTATTGGCGAGCCCACGCTCGAAGGGGTGCCGCTGATCAGCACCATCATTGCGGCGATCATGCTGGTCTCCATCTGGGGCAGCGTTTCCTACTCGCGCCGCATACGCTAGTAGGGAAACACACGAAGAAGCGTTCCACATAAGAGACACGCGTTTGTCATCAAAGCCAGGTGCTGCTAATCCTCGTTCAAGCGCAGCATCTGGCTTATCGACGGTCGCAAAACGACACGTATCAGCAGCAGCAGGGCCAGGGCGCAGGTTACAACCACTGTGGCTGGCTGTGGTAGCATGCCGCTGAAGTCGGCTCCAGCCTGATAGGTAGAGACATCATGGATACGCTGGGCCTCAGAACTACTAAAAACCAGGCTGAAGAGGGTGAACGCCGTTGCCAGGGCCAGCATCAGAGTCATACGAACCGGCTGCCGGGGCGAGCGAGCAATCTGGGCTATGGCCAGCAGCGATTCCGCGCCGCCAGGCGAGCGCTGGCCCTCAAGAGCGTCGGGAAGATGCGCAAGAAGAGCAGCACACCTGCCAACAATAGACAACTTGTCCCTAGCACCGTGAGCGGAGAGCGGATCACCAGACTTGCATGTAGACCCAGGGCGTCGCTGCTGATGAGATAGAGGAAGAAGCTATAGCCGACGGCTGTGATGATCAACGCGATGATATCCAGGTTCAGCCGCCGCCAGAGCGGGCGGTGCAGCGAGCGAGCCGACTCGCGACGCAAGGAGGGCATATCCAAGCGAAGCGCGCGCGAGGTGGCGATGCTCATTGCCAACACGGCCACCCCGGCCGTTGCCAGCAGAGCGCTAATCTGATAGCTGAAGCGATGCGCCAAAGGACACGATACAGCATTGCCAGGACTCTGTGAGTCATGATCCTCTCTCTTCCGGCTGTTACGCCTGGGCCAGGCCCTATCGATGGGTGGGATATAGCCCTTGCGAGGAAGGACCGCTATCCCTCTGGCCGCCAATGAAAGATGCATGGAGTACTAATAATGCTAACGTGGAATATACAAATGTAGTGCATAAGGCTTTTCGCCTGTCGCGTGGCCCTTCCATACGCTTATAATC
>JALYVR010000357.1 GCA_030853145.1 Chloroflexota bacterium
GTATCGGCCTGTGTGACGGCGAGCAGCGTTTCGGGGCGATCATCGGCGGCGTAGACGGGATAGAAGTCGAGGGCAATGCCGACCTGTGCCTGGGGCGAGAGGTGCGCGCGCATACGTGGGACAGAGAGGCCGTGCGCGAGCAGGACATGGTGGCCGGCAGTCACGGCCAACTGTGGATCGCGCAGGCCGGGGGCATGGAGGCCCATGGCATAGCCCAGGTAGGCTGAGCACCAGGGCTCGTTGTGTGTGAGCCACCAGTTGACGCGATCCCCCAGGCGGCGCGCCACGATCCCGGCATACTCGGCGAAGGCGAAGGCCGTGTCGCGTGCGAGCCAGCCGCCGCGATCCTGCAGGGCCACAGGCAGGTCCCAGTGGTAGAGCGTGGCCAGGGGTTGAATGCCCCTGGCGAGCAGCGCATCGACCAGGCGGTCGTAAAAATCCAGGCCGCGTTCATTGACAGGACCGGTGCCTTGCGGCAGGATGCGCGGCCAGGAGAGCGAGAAGCGATAGGCGTTCAAGTTGAGGTCGGCCATGAGCGCTACGTCTTCTGCCATCCGGTGATAGTGATCGGCCGCGACCTCGCCGGTCTGGCCCTGGTAGGTCTTGCCGGGCGTGGCGGCGAAGCGGTCCCACATAGAGGGGGCGCGCCCGTCTTCATGTACCGCGCCCTCTATCTGGTAGGCTGAGGTAGCCGCCCCCCAGAGAAAATCGGGCGGGAAGGCAGCAGTCGCCGGAGCTGACTGTGTCTCTATATGAGATTTTGATATCGATGCGGTGTCGTTGGTGGTACTCATCGCTTCTCCTGTTCATCGGGTGAGCGCGGGCGAGGCCTTATCGGCGGGCGATGATGCCTCTCCGTCGCCATACAAAAAACAATGTGTCCAGTGACCCTCACCAAATTCGGTGCGCCTGGGGAAACGCTGGCGACAGATGTCCATCGCATGGGGACAGCGCGGGTGAAAGCGACACCCACCTGGCGGGTTGATCAGGCTGGGCGGCTCTCCTCGCGCAGGGGAGCTGGTCCCATTCGTGGTCGCCTGCGTATTGGTCGCCTGCGTATCCGTCGGGTGGGCCATAGACCCCGCATTGTCGGCGGGCGAGGGGAGCCGAAGGGGGGCCACTACACTTTTGGTTCTCTGTCCCATGGTATCGGGATCGGGCGCTGCTGCGAGCAGTAACTGTGTATAGGGATGTCGCGGATGGTGGATTACTTCTTCAGTCGATCCCCCCTCGACCATCTGACCGGCGTACATCACCAGCGTCTCCTCGGCGAAATAGCGAGCGCTGGCGATATCGTGCGTGATGAAGAGAAATGCCAGCTCGTCCTCTTCTTTGAGGCGCAGCAGCAGATTAAGCATGTCCAGACGAATAGAGACATCCAGCATCGAGACCGGCTCGTCCGCCAGGATGACCGAGGGGCGAACAGCCAGCGCGCGGGCAACGGCGATCCGTTGGCGTTGTCCGCCGCTGAGTTGATGGGGAAATTTATCGATAAATTGCTCGGCAGGCGTCAGGTTCACCCGCTCAAGGAGAGCAAGAATTTGCCGGCGTGCATCGCCGGCATGGCGGGCGTATCCGTGGAGACGTAACGCGCGTCCCAGGTGATAGCGCACGCTATGGACCGGGTTCAGGGACGAAAACGGGTCCTGAAAGATGTACTGCACCTGGCGTCGATAGGCTCGCAGCGCCCCGAAGCGTTTCGTGACCGGCACCCCCTGGAAGCGCAGCGTGCCGCTTGTTGGTTCATATAGTCGCGCCAATAAGCGGGCCACCGTCGTTTTGCCGCTGCCACTTTCGCCTACCAGCGCCATCGCTCTCCCCGGATACAGGGTCAGCGATGTGTTTTCCACGGTGTGTACGGCCCGCGCCGATCCGAACCAGCGTGTGGCGCCTAACGGAAAATCTTTCTTTATGTGTACGGCCTCCAAGATCGGCTCACCTGCTGGTTTCAGCCCCTCACCAAGCATACCTGCTTGCTCTGCCAATACCACATTACCAGGCATAGCATGCCGCGCCTCGGCATCAATCTCACTCATTGTTCTTCCTTCCTTCTTCCTCCTGAGAGGCAGGCAGGTCATCCGTAGGGCGGGGCTTGCCTCGCTCTACGGCACGATCCACCTCCTCGCTAGCATGTCGCGTTTCCCCTTCCGTAGCCCCGCTCACAAGTTCCGCGTTATACAAATGGCAAGCCACCTGGCATTCCTGCGAGCGCGTCGATATGGCAGCGCCTGCCAGTTCGCCGTCTGGCTCCAGGTCGTGTATGCCAATATGGGTCCCCGCCCTTTGGGGAACTGCCAGGGCAGGTATAAGCTCGTGGCAGGCAGCGAACGCGAATGGACAGCGTGGGTGAAACGCGCACCCGCGCGGTACGTTGCGCAGATCGGGTGGGGAGCCGGGTATGCCGCTCATTCTTCTCTGGGGTCCATATAAGGAAGGGAACGAGTTCAGCAGTCCGTAGGTGTAGGGATGACGCGGATAGTGATAGAGATCGGGTCCTGAGGCGCTCTCGACCATGCGACCCGCGTACATGATCGCTACCTGGTCGGCGATTTCCAGCAGGAGCGAGAGGTCATGCGTAATGAAGATCACCGCGAAGTTCAAGTGCTCGCGCAAGGCCATCAACTCATCCAGGATATCGCGCTGCACAACCACGTCAAGGGCCGTGGTTGGCTCGTCCATGATGATGATCTCCGGGTTGAGCGCCAGGGCAATGGCGATGATGGCGCGTTGGCGCATGCCGCCACTCAGTTCATGCGGATAGCTGCGCAGGCGATCAGGCGCTATGCCTACCAGCCGGAGCAATTCTAGGGCGCGCTGGTGGCGTGCATCAGCTCCCATTGCTGGATCGTGCTCCCTCAACACGTCCAGGATCTGTGTCTCCAGGCGCAACACGGGATTCAGCGCGTTCATGGCGCTCTGGAAGACGATCGCCAGTTCTCGCCAGCGAAAGGCCCGCAACTGAGCAGGCGCTAATGTAAGCACATTGACCGGAGCGCGTGGACGGTCTCTCACAGCGATTGTATGCTGCATACGAGAATGGTGCATCCCCACGCCCTGGCGCTCTTCCAGTTCTGTCCCTCCTGGCCGGTCGTCGCGTGGGTAATACCAGATCTCTCCGCTACTCACTGTAGCGGGGGCTTGCAGCAATCGTGTGATGGCATAGGCCAGCGTGGATTTGCCGCTGCCGCTCTCTCCCGCCAGGCCCAGGATCTGGCCCCGGTGCAGCGTAAAGCTCACGTCATTGACAGCATGGACAGGGCCGTTTTCTGTCTCGTAATCCACCTTGAGATGTTTGACCTCCAGCAACACGCTGTGTTCTTGCCCGGAGGCATCTGGGGCAGACCGGGCAACGTTGGGTGTTATCATCACGCGACCGCCTTTTTCTTTGCTGACAACAGCCGCTTACGCGGCACACGCACGACCCGCAAGCGGGGATTGGCCAGTTCGTCGATGCCGAAATTGATAAATGCTAAGCCGGCACAGAGTGTGGCTACGCATAAGCCCGCCGGGATGAAGAGCCACCATTTTCCTGATATCAGCGCTGTGTTATTCTGGGCCCAGAACAATATCACGCCCCAGCTCGCCCGCGACGTATCACCGAGACCGAGAAACTCCAGCGCGACCTCGGCGCCCACGGCGTACACAAAGGTGCCGATAAAGGTTGAGGCCACCAGCGCTATCTCGTTGGGCAGGATTTCGGCAAAGATGATGCGCAGCGTAGTTTCGCCGGTGGCACGCGCGGCCGCCACGAACTCGCGCTCCCTCAACGAGAGCGTCTGTGCGCGTAAGACGCGCGCGCCATAGCTCCAGGAGGTAAAGAGCAAGACCAGCGCAATTACAAACTCATTTTTATTCGCCGCGTCGGCGCTGCTGGCCAGAGAAGCCAGCACAATAGCCAGAGGCAGACCCGGTAAGACCAGAAAAACGTTAATGACGAGAGAGAGCACATCGTCAACGAGGCCGCCAAGGTAGCCGGAGGTCAGGCCAAAAAAGACCTGCAACGCGGTAGATCCGATGGCCGCAACGAAGCCAATGACGAGAGAGACGCGCGCTCCATAGACGATCTGGGCAAACATATCCTGACCTAGACCTGTTGTGCCTAAGATGTGCGCGGCCGATGGCGCGTGAGAACCTCGCACCACGCTGGCATCGGGGTCATAGGGTGTCAGCAGCGGCGCGGCCAGCGCTACCAGCACAAACAAGGCCACCACCCCCAGTCCGATAGAGATTTTAAGATTGGATGTGATGACGCGGAAGATATTGTTTCCCCGTCCTGCCGCTTTATCCAGGATACTGGAAGTCGCGATATGCTGATCGGTCAAATTTGTGGCTTGCATGATTAGCTCCTCCCGTGTCGCACGCGTGGATCGAGGAAGGTATACACCAGTTCAGACAGGAAATTCGCGGCGAGCACAGCCAGAGCGATGACCAGGAAACAGCCCTCAACCAGGGGGTAATCGTCGCCTTGCACGCCGTTATATAAGGCAAAGCCAATGCCAGGATAGTTGAAGACTATTTCTGTGAGCAAGGAGCCACTGACCACCAGGCCCAGGGAGATAGAGAAGCTAGTGATACTGGGCAAAATTGCGTTGCGGGCCGCGTAATGAAACATCACCCGCCTTTCAGACAGTCCCTTAGCCTGGGCCATCAGGACATAATCTTCTGACAGCGTCGTCAGCATCGTATTGCGCATGGTCAGGACCCAACCGGCTAGCGAGCCGATGACAAGCGTGATGACCGGCAAAATGGCATGTTGCGTGACACTCGTGATGAAATCGCCGTTCCAGCCAGGAACTGCATTGAACACATCATAGCCGCTATCGGTTGGAAACCAGTTCAGGTTCACGCCAAAGATGTAGATCAGCGCCAGGGCCATCCAGAAATACGGGACAGCAGAGAAAAACGTCAGGAATGGCGGCACCGCGGTATCGTACCAGGAGCCGCGCCTCCAGGCGACCAACATACCGATCAGGGTACCGATGAGAAAGCTCAGAATGACAGCCACGCCCACCAGGCCGATGGTCCATGGTAAGCTTTGTGCCAGGATAGTCGAGACCGAGGAAGGAAATTGCGAGATCGAGAGGCCCAGTTGACCATGCAGTAAGGCATTCACATAATTGAGGTATTGCTGCCATACAGGGACACGTGGGTCCACACCGAATTCTTGCAGCATGGCATTGTATTGTGCCGTCGTCACATTCTGTGCATGAATCTTGGCTAAGTACGCCAGGGCCGGATTTCCTGGCATCAGACGAGGGAGGATGAAATTGAAGGTCACCGCGGCCCACAGTGCTACCAGGTAGAAGCTCGCCCGTCTCAAGAGATAGCGCATTCTATGTCTCCTTTCCCTGGCCCTCCATCTCCCGGTCATGCCAGGAGAGGGAGGACCTACTGGAAGAACGCTTTGAGATTAGGAGACTGGCGTCAGATGAAGAATGACGTTCTCCTCATCAGGCATGGTGTAGGGCGCGCCCGAACCATAGGCGTTGGCCTCGGATGGCCACCCTGTGAAGTGCGCCGTTCTGTATTCGTCCCAGTACACATTGACAGTCAATGGAATAACTGGTAACTGGCTCACCATGATACTCTCGATGCCCTGCATCGCTTGCATCTGAGTTGTGGGATCGATGGTTGACTGAAACTGCGTCAGCAGTTGATCGGTCTTGGAGGAATAGCCGTTGCTGGTTGCCGCGTCCCAGCGCTCGAAGTTAGTGCCAAC
>JALYVR010000358.1 GCA_030853145.1 Chloroflexota bacterium
ACCCACTCCATGCTCGCGCCCTCCTGGGCGACGGCACGCTTGGAGACCAGGTTGTACACGTTGTTCGACCAGTTCTGGATCGTCGTGTAGCGAATGCGCGAGCCTTTCTTGGCGATGATCTCGACGACCGCGCTGTGCAGGCTGTCGCTGGTATACGTCGGGGCCGTGCAGCCCTCGACATAATGTACGTAGGAGCCAGGCTCGGCGATGATCAGCGTGCGCTCGAACTGACCCATGTTCTGGGCGTTGATGCGGAAGTAGGCTTGCAGCGGGATCTCGACGCGCACATTTTCCGGCACATAGACGAAGCTGCCGCCGCTCCAGACGGCGCTGTTCAGCGAGGCGAACTTATTGTCGGACGCCGGCACAATCTTGCCGAAGTGCTCTCGCAGCAGGTCCGGGTACAGGCGCAGGGCGGTATCCATATCGGTGAAGATCACGCCCAGCTTCTCCAGATCCTCGCGCACCTTGTGGTAGACGGCCTCGCTCTCATACTGCGCGGTCACCCCGGCCAGGAACTTGCGCTCGGCCTCAGGAATACCCAGGCGATCAAAGGTCTCTTTAATCTCGCTCGGCACGTCGTCCCAGGTCTTGCCCTGCTCGGCTACCGGCTTGATATAGTAGAAGATATCGTCGAAGTGGATGCCCGACAGGTCGGCGCCCCAGGTCGGCATTGGGCGCTTCTCGAAGAGATCCAGGCTCTTGAGGCGGAACTGGCGCATCCAGGCAGGCTCACCCTTCATTTCGGAGATCTGCTCGACGATCTCGCGACTCAGCCCCCTTTTGGACTTAAATGCATAGTTTTCGGCGACATGGAAGCCAGCGCTGTAGTTTTGCTGTTCCGTGCCGAATGCCTGAGTACTCATATATGTCTCTCTCCATCTGCTGACTATTTTGTATGGTATGCTTAGACAGAAAGCCGCGCTTCCTGGTGCTTAATCCTTACTCGCCTACTAGGATATGTTAATTATATGTCTTTTAGGCGTGGCTTGTCAAGATGTCTGGCCTTTATTTGCGTAGGGGCGACGGCTTGCCTCATAGGCGTGAACGTAAGACAAAGATGGCAGGAAGCGGGCGTCGCCCCTACGGATAGGTAGGGAAGAATGAACATGCCTGAAATCATCAAGATCTACTCGGAAAACAATGATTTTCAATATATTGAGTCCCTGAGGCGCAGGCGCGAGAAGCGCCAGAGACACAGGGAGTTCTTCATAGAGGGTGTGCGCCCGATCAATCTGGCGCTCAAGCATCAATGGACCATCAATGCCTTTGTCTACGCGCGCGAGAAGGGGCTCTCGGACTGGGCGACACATATCCTGGCGCATTCGCGGGCACAGGTGCATTTTGAGCTACCGTTGCGCCTGCTGGAGAAGCTGAGCAACAAAGCGGAGACCTCGGAACTGCTGGCGTTAGTAGCCATGCCCGAAGACGACCTGGGGCGTATTCCCATTGCTGATGAGATGGTCGTCGTCGTTTTTGATAGGCCGGCCAGTCCCGGCAATCTGGGTACGATCTTGCGCTCGTGCGATGCGCTGCATGCCGCTGGCCTGATTATCACGGGTCACGCGGTGGACCTGTATGATCCTGAGACCATCAGCGCCAGCACCGGCTCGCTCTTTGCCGTACCAGCCGTGCGCCTGCCCTCTCACAAAGAATTGCTGCCATGGGTGGAGGGCCTGAGGGAGAGGCTGGGCTATGTGCAGGTTGTAGGCAGCAGCGAAGAGGCGCAGGTCGAACTCGCGGATCATTGCTTTGCGTTCCCGCTCTTGCTGGTAGTGGGCAACGAGAAGTGGGGCATGAGCGCGGGCTATCAGGAGCTATGCGATATCGTCGTGAAGATCCCGATCTACGGCTCGGCCTCTTCGCTCAATGTGGCCAGCGCAACCTCGATTTTTCTCTACGAGATAGACAGGCAGAGACGCAAGATCAGCTTCCCTCCATAAGTTGACGCCGTTCCTGCACGTTCACAATGGCGAACTCACCTATCCTCCTGTTACAGAATAATCAGGTCTCAGGGTGCATTTCCTGTGTCGTACAGGTAAATGGAAATAATCTTTGTCTGGATATGAGCGACCTGGTGATAGCGCTGATTCAGCCAGGCTTCCGTCGCTTTCACTCGCGTGAGCTGGCTGGCGCTGCTTAGCCGCGCTTCGATGAAGAAGACGCGTGCATGTTTGCCCGCGTAAGTTTGCAGGGTTTGATGGTCAAGCGCCTGATCGTTGTCTCCAAGCACGTTTGTGGTATCGTAGTCCACCCAGGGGAACGCGCCGGGAGAGTCAGCATCAAAGTGCGCGTTGCTGGGAGTGGGATAGGCGTAGAAGTAGTACTCGATACCCACCTGGCAGCCCTGGTGGCTGTCGTAGCAAACCATACCGTCGTTCGACTGGTAGTGCTGATCTATCCAGTGTGAGGCTGTACGCCAATCCTCCACCTGCGCATTAGCATAATACGCGGGAACGTAGCGCATGGCAAATAGCAGCAGACAGAAGATCAGCACGACCTTGACCAGGCGCCAGCGGAGCACAACCAGTCCTAGACCAACGAGCAGGAAAAGCGCCGGCACCACCGTCACAAGATAGCGCGATAAGAACAGGTGCGTGGATTTTTGTGAGATCACATAGCTGGCAACAATCGGTACAACGAGCCAGAAGAGCAGCATGAGCGCTAATGGCAGCAATTGTTGGTAGCGCGTTACCTGGGTATCATCCGCACCGTTGGCGAGCGAGGCACGCTGGAGCAGGCGTCGGCCCCATGACCGGACCGCCAGCGCAGTCACCGTCAGACCAAGAGCGCTGAAAACGGCCAGAAAAAACACATAGATGGGGCTATCATCTCCAATAGTGAGGAAAAGATGGGCCATATCCTTGATCGTAGGAATAGGGATCCAATCGGTTTTTGAGCCGGCTTTGCTGGCGATCAACATAGGTATAATCAGGATACCTATGCTTAGCAGACTGACGATCAGCGCGCGCAGGTGTTGTCGCGTGCGCTCGCGCCAGAGGGTGGGGAGAAGCAGCAGAGCGCCGAGGGCCAGGACCTGGGCAAAAAGCAGCAGGAGGCTGAAGAAATGCACATAGACGGAAAGGGTCATGGCCAGCACGTAGCACAGCAGCCAGCGTTTCTGATGCCTGTCGGTCGTGAGCACTATGAGCAGCGCATACCAGGCCAGGCAGAGCAGCAGGAGTTGCATGGCATACGAGCGTGTCTCCTGGGCATAGACAAGCTGGAGATCATTCAGCACATATAGCCCGGCCGCGGCCAGTGCGCCGGCTCGTCCCAGGAAGCGCCTGCCCAGGAGAAAGACGACAATAGAGGCCATAGCCGCGAAGATAGCAGAAGGAAAACGGACCACCGCCTCTGTTGGATGGAAGCCAAAGAGCGTCGTGAAACTCAGCCATGCGTGCAGGAAGAAGTAGTAGAGCGCCATGTTTGGCTGGGTAGTGGTGACGATCTTCCATAGAATGGGCAGCGATTGGCGCGCGCGTTCGACCGAGAGAATCTCATCGAACCAGAGGCTGGGTGCTCCAATGCGATACAGATTAAGGCCCAGCGCGACAATGCCGATGATGCCGGCCAGCAGGCCATCTAGTCCTGGCGTCCGCCGTGCCCAGATGCCTGGCGCCTGCGCTGTTGCTATGTGTTCTTGAGGAAGGTTGGAAGATACATTTTCATCCTCTTGCTGTAGTTGACTGCTCACTTCTGCCATACGTTCTCTCCCTGCTGCTTGTTCCAGGCGCCTCTCTATGTAGGGGAAGCCGCGCGAAAAAAGTATACTCTGTCGGAATATACGAGCGATAGATACTAGACGTAACTCGTTTTATGGGAATAGTACTGGCTACTATCAGTATAAATACGAAGAGGATGCTCGTTCTAGCAGAGTGCTTTACAAAATATATTAACATAATGAGCTTCCCGGATGCACATTGGGGCCAGTCCGCGAAAATTGCGCTCCTCTTGCGTTGTGAAAATATTGCCATGAATTTAGTATTTATTGCCATTAATATTGACAATTTTATTTCATTGTGTTAATATTCCTGTATTGTTGATGGGAAACTCCAATAGTAAAGAGCTTATTGTGTTTGTAAGGCAGAGAGATGTGTCTACGAGGAAGAAGGGAAGCCATGCATAAGTTAATCACGAGGGACCCGGTAAGCGGGGGGGAGATGGTCGTAACCAGGCTAGAATGTCCTGAGAGCGGCATCGTGATTGAGGGGCGCTTCAACCTGGGCTGGATTGGCCGCTTGAGTAGAGAGCAACTTGATTTTGTGGAGTTGCTGGTAAAGAACCGGGGCAACATCCAGAAGCTCGCGGGCGATCTGGATATCGCCTACAATACCGCGCGCAGCCGCCTTGACGAGATCGTCACGGCGCTTGGCGGCCCGCCTGAAAACGATGGGCGTGTGGACCGCAGGGTGATTCTTGACCGGCTGGCCGCCAAAGAGATCAGCGTCGAAGACGCGATGCGCCTGTTGAAGGGGTAGAGCATGTCAGCCTCGGTGAATGAGCGCAATCGTATCCTGTACCTGGTCGAAGCTGGCCAGGTGACGGCCATGCAGGCGGCGCAACTGCTAGATGCGTTGGGGCCTGAACGCGCGCGGGTAGGAGAGCAGCCGGCCAGGGGGCCTGGGCGCGTAGTGCGGCTGCGCGTGACAAACCTGGCTACCAATCGCCAAAAAGCCAACGTCGCAGTGCCGTTGGAACTTGTCGATGTAGGATTGCGGCTGGGTACGCGCCTGGCGCCGCAGATGGGAGGCAGCGCGCTGGAAAGCCTGTTGCGCGCCATCCAGAGTGGGTCGACGGGTCGCGTGCTGGATCTGCAAGATCTGGAAGAGAACGAGCGCGTAGAAATTTTTGTCGAGTAGGGGCATCGCTGTGTGCATGTTCCGTGAAGCATCTCTGGCGGATGCCAGGGAGTCTACCCTTACGGGAGCTATATGGGAGGCGAAAGAAAGAATGCAGCAGACATTTACGGTTGGCGCGGGACCGAAGGTAGTTATCGCGCACATCAACGGCGACTTGAGCGTCAGCGTTATAGATGGGCGGGTGATCCGGGTTGATGTCGCTGGGGACATGGGGCAGCTTTCGCAGGAAGGTGACACGCTCATGCTCATCGATTGTGATGGGGACCTTGAACTCCAGGTGCCCGCGGATACCACGCTCAGCGCGCGCGACCTGAACGGGGATGCCAGTATCCAGGGGGTACGGCGCGTCGAACTGGAGAACGTGGGGAGCGACCTGGATCTGAGGGATATTGGCGAGGCCGCCGAGATTACCAACGTCGGCGCCGACCTGAGTGTAGAGCGTGTGCCAGGCCTGCGGATACAGCGGGGTATTGGTGGCGATGCTTCGATCAAGGCGGTAGAGTCGGTGGAGATCGAGGCGGTCGGTGGTGACCTCACCGTTAAGCATGCCGGGAGCGTGCTGGTTGGCGCGGTGGGCGGCGACATGAGCGTCGGTGAACTCGCGGCGTCGTTGCGCTGCGGGGAGATCGGTGGTGACTGCGATGTGCGTGGGGGTGGCGATGCCGAAGTGATCCTGGGGAATGTTGGCGGAGACCTGGAAGTAGTCGCGGCGGCGCGTATGCAGGTAGGCAACGTGGGTGGCGACTGTCAGACGCGCGATGTACGGGGCGCGATTGAGCTAGGATATGCCGCCGGCGATGCGAGCTTTCAGAACGTTAGTGGCAACCTGGAAGTAGGCAGTATAAGCG
>JALYVR010000359.1:0-2496 GCA_030853145.1 Chloroflexota bacterium
GTTGACAAGCCCGCCTGGGAGACCAGATGCGAATCTCCTGAGCCAGGCGGGCTTGTCAACCGCGCCCCTACGTGTTATGTGCCCATAATAATCTATACTATTATAATCTCCACACCTGGGCATTGTTGAAGGCGGCCTCTTCGGGGCTGCCGTTGGTGCTGCTGAATACACCGATTGAGCCAGAGGTGGAGTTGCTATCGTCCACCTGGGCCAGGTATTGCTGGTTGACAAACAGATAGATGGTGGTGCCGCGGGCCACGACAGCGATCAAATTGCTGTCGCCTACCGCTGTTTTGATGAATGTACTGTTGCCGACGCTGAGCGTCTGTACGCTATTCTGCCCTGGCTTGAGGGAGGCGAGTTCGTAGCCGCCGGTGTTATCGATGCTAAAGAGGTAGGCCTTCTGCTGCGCGACATTGAGGCGGAATAGAAGCCCGCTCGCGCCCCCCGCTTGGATGTTGGTCTCCTTGACCTGGAAGGCGAAGTTGCTAAAGTTGGTCGCGCCGGCGATGCAGAGTCCGACATTTTTGGCGTGCAATGCGCCTCCCGTGAACGCGCAGGAGCCATTGGCGTCGGAGCGCGTGGTCCAGTTACTGGCGGAATTTTGCGCCAGCGAGTCATTCAGCGTGGGAGTGCCGCTGGTAGCATTGGTGTAGATAGCCAGCAGAGCGTTCGCGGTGGCTTGCGCCTGAGCCGTAGCGCTGGCCTGTGCCTGAGCTGTGGCATTGACATAGGCCTGAGCTGTACCTGTGGCATGGTTGTTGGCCAGCGCGGTGGCGTCGAGATAAGCTTGAGCCGTGCCGGTGGCCTGCGCGTGCAGTTGCGCGGGATGATAGACTGTCGCGTAGTACACGAGCGCGCTTCCGCCAATGAGCAGCAGCACTATCACCATAATCGCGGCGATCTTCCCCCCTGAACGACCACGACGTTGTACCGCCTGCCCATAAGGCGGCTGTCCATAGAGAGGCTGCGGTGGAGGAGGGGTTCCTGATCCTGGCTGCCCGTAGAGCGGCTGCTGTTGTGAGGAAGAGATGCCCGGTCCTGGCTGCCCGTAGAGCGGCTGCTGTTGCGGAGAAGAGATGCCCGGTCCGGGTTGCCCATAAGGTGGTTGTTGCGGAGGAGGGGTTCCTGCTCCCGGCTGTCCATAGAACGGCGGTTGTTGTGGGGAAGAGATGCCCGATCCCGGTTGTCCGTAGAGCGGTGGCTGCTGCGAAGGAGAGGGATAAGGATAGGCGGGAGTTCCACTTCCCGGCTGCGATGACTGGTTGGATGCAGGGCCAGCACCCTCGTTCCATGATTGCTGGGCCGGGTTGGCTGGCGGATACGAGGGGTAAGATGGTGTTCCGCTCCCTGGCTGCGATGATGGATTGGATGCAGGGCCGGCACCCTCGTTCCATGATTGCTGGGCCGGGTTGGCTGGTGGATACGAGGGGTAAGATGGTGTTCCGCTCCCTGGCTGCGATGATGGATTAGATGCAGGGCCGGCACCCTCGTTCCATGATTGCTGGGCCGGGTTTGCCGGCGGATACGAGGGGTAGGCGGGGTATTGCGGCGAAGAGTTTGGCTGCTGGGGACTTTGAAACCCCTGCCCGGCATACTGGTTATTCGGATTGGACGCTGGCGGCGGCGTGGCATTGTACGGCGTAGACGCCCCGCAGTTTGGGCAGGTCGTGAACCCCGGCGGGAGCGCGCGCCCGCAGTTAGAACAGTTCATTGTGTGCTCTCCTCTTTTTGTATGATAGCGTAATCAATGTATTGAACCCCCATGCTTGGTAGATCCACAGGAAAAGATGAGTACCCAACATGTATCGATAAGTATACACTAATAATCCATAATATTCTGTGATATTTGACCTATTTGGCATGAACCTTATGGGCAGCATTGCCATGCCCTGGGGATAGTGATATAGTGAGCGTATGCGTATTACTGCCATTGAGACACAAGCGACCAATCATGAGAGGGTCAATATTTTTGTTGACGGTCAATTTCTGATGGGTACCAGTACTTTAGTCGTACTCCAGTTGGGGCTGGCGCCTGGGCAGGAACTTTCGCCCGCACAACTGGAACAGTTGCAGACCGAGGCCGCCCTGCAACAAGCGCTAGACCGCGCGCTCAACTACCTCTCATTTCGCCCGCACAGCCGGCAAGAGGTGCGCCAGTACCTGCGCCGAAAGGGAGATACGCCGGAAACCATCAACGCCGTTCTGGAACGCCTGGATAGCCTTAAACTGGTGGATGACCAGGCCTTCGCCACATTCTGGGTAGATTCGCGCGAACGCTTTAGCCCGCGTGGTTCGCACGCCCTCAAGAATGAACTGCGTATGAAGGGCGTAGATCGCGAGATCGTCGATGAGATGGTAACCGACGAGCAGGACGAGGAGCGCGCCCTGCTCGCCGGCCGCAAAAAGGCCCTCTCCTTGCTGCGTCTCCCCGGCCTGGACCACAACACCTTTCGCACGCGTCTAGGCTCGTTCCTCCAACGCCGGGGCTTCGGC
>JALYVR010000359.1:2506-5703 GCA_030853145.1 Chloroflexota bacterium
GCTTCGGCTACGCCACAGCCACCCGTACCGTCCGCGCCCTCTGGCAAGAACTGCAAGGCGAAGACGAATCTTAGATTTCGTGTAGGGGCGCAGGCTAGCGGCGCCCCGCCCTGCGCGCCGAATCGTACTGCCTAGCGCCACATTCTGTACGTTATCGTATTGCCATCATGGTAGCGCTCGAACTGCAAGTCCAGGGATTCCGCGATCGGCTTAAAGATATCTGCCCAGGCCTCGACATCCTGCACGCTCAGCCTGAAAAACTCAAGCGCGTCCACCGGAGGCCAGTCAGTGATGACGGCCATCGCCTCAAACTCGTCGCCTGTGAGAGTTTGCAAGGTGGCTCCCACGGCGACCATGTTCAGGGTCACAGCCTCCAGGAACTCGTGTGCGCCCATGGGTTCCCAATCCTTGGCGAACTGGCTTCCTAGAGAGGCCACCAGGTCCTCCAAAGGTAGGCCGCGCTGCTGGAGATATACAGTGGTGGCAAGCATAAGCGCCGTCGAGTTACCCTGCGCCTGCGTAAACAATTGTTCAGGGGTAAAAAGCTGGTGTTCCATATCCTCTTCCTCTCTGATGCAAAGCGATAGTATAAGTATACACAGATTGGGTTCTTTTCGCACAGGCGTCACACGGAAAGATGGTCGCACATACCCTTGAAGAACTCGTAAGCACATACATCTATGTTTTATCGTATGCTAACACTGAGAATGAGGAGAATGAGCGTGATATCCTGGCAAATGTTGCTATCGGCGATACTGCTGATCGTCGTTCTGACGCTGGTAGTGACGCGTCCACGAGGATTGAATGCGGCCTGGCCCGCGGGCGTAGCTGCTGTGCTGACCATTGTCCTGGGGTTGCTCTCGCTTCCTATCTTGCGCACCATCTTTGACACCACCTGGGATGCCGCCGCAACTCTGATTGCGCTCTTTCTCCTCTCGGAGGCGCTGGATAGCAATGGCTTCTTCGCCTGGGCTGCGCTCCACCTGGCCCG
Organism: Chloroflexota bacterium; assembly: GCA_030853145.1. GTDB lineage: Bacteria > Chloroflexota > Ktedonobacteria > Ktedonobacterales > Ktedonobacteraceae > JALYTT01. The sequence goes on from JALYVR010000359.1 coordinate 3,498, forward strand.
TTTTGCCAGAGGGTCCGGCTGGCGGCTCTATCTCCTTATCTTGCTGCTGACGCTGGGAGTGACGGCTTTCCTCGCCAACGATGGGGCAGTGCTGATGCTCACTCCCATCTTCGCCAAAATGCTGAAACAGGTCTATCGCCAGGAGCACGTACGTCTCCCTTTTATTTTCGCCGCTGGCTTCTTCGCTGACGCTATGAGCGCGATCTTTGTACCCAGCAACCTGACTAACATCATTGTGGCTGATGCCAACCGCCTGAGCTTTGTGGAGTTGGCTTTGTGGATGTTCCTACCGACCCTGGCCGCCTTCGTTGTTGGGTCGCTCGCCTTCGCCCTGCGCTTCCGCCGTGAGATCAACACGCTGTATGATGTAGAGACGCTAGAGGTCCCGGCGAGCAAGGTAGGCAACCGCGCAGTGTTCTGGCTCGGCTGGCTAGCGTTGGGGCTGCTGATCGTGGGCTATATCATCGGCAGCAAATTTCACTTACCTGTCTCTTTTATCGCGTGCCCTATTGCGGTCGCCATGGTCATCGTGGTCCACATAGGACGCACGCGTTCTGCCGGGCTTCTTCTGGCGTCCGCGCCCTGGCCGATCCTGATCTACGCACTTGGTATGTTTGTGGTGATCAGTGCTGCCTTCAACGCCCAGGTGCTCAACTTTCTCACGATCCCCTTGCACGGTCTCGTTGCCGCCAATGCGGGTTCACTCGCGGCAATAGAGGCAGGCGGGCTGCTGGCGTTGCTCTCGGCATCTGTGAACAATCTACCGGCGAGCTTGATCGGTGTGCTCGTGCTGCACTCGGTGCATCCCGTCAATCTCATGGCAATCTATGCTATCATTCTGGGGGTGGATATTGGCCCGAAGTTAACCCCCTTCGGTTCCCTGGCAACCCTACTCTGGCTGGGTATTTTGCAGCGTAATGAGATCCGTATCTCCTGGGGAACCTACCTGCGCGAGAACTGGTGGGTGGCGCTGTTAGTCCAAGGAGCAGCTTTCCTGGGCCTGCTTGCTTCAAATGCGATTCTGGCCCCGCGATAGTTCACGAACCCTGTTAATGTTCAATGGCCTGATACGCTAGCCGTCGGGGTAGTGCCTGGCGTCAGGTTGGGCGAGGATGCGGTGACCGTGGGTAACAGCAACGGGGGCAGGTTGGTTGGGTTGATGGGGGTGATCTGGATGTGCTGTGTGTCGGTTGGCAGCGTGGTCCCGTTGCCCTCGGTGAAGTGAACCGTAACGCTATTCGGGTCTACCCCTGGCTGCTGCTTGATGTAGGCGATGGCGTCGGCAAGCTTCATACCCTTCACATGATTCTGGATTGCGCTTAGTTCCCCGGTGGGGAACGTGTATTGCGCGACCCCGGCGGCAGAGATTTTAAGGTGTACCGTGCTAGTGCTAGTATCCACGCCCCGGATGACCGGCTGGCCGATCTGGGTAAACTTGAAGTGGTAGCCCGGCCCCTGCTGCTGCAACTGTTGTGCCAACAGGCCCCCCGCCAGCGTGCGCGCGTCCTTGTTCAGGAAGTAGGCCACGCTTCCACTCTCCGTCAGAGTAACGCTCAGCGTCTTGCTGAGCGTACCCACGGGGGGGTCTGTCCTCTCACTGACATCGAAGAAGGTCACGGGACCAATCTGGTATGCGTTCTTGACGCGCAGCCGGGTCGTCAAATCCTGAGTGATCTGGGAGATGAGGCTCTTCTTCACCTGGGCTACCAGTTGGCTTTCGTCGGTAGCGTTTACTGATGGTTGGCAGTTGATGTGCAAGAAATCGCATTGCTGGCCCGTTGTTTGCCCCTGCTGCGTGCCTGTCTGGCTGGCGCTCAGCTCCGCGGCGGGGATCGTTGCCGTAGTCAGATTAACTTGTTTTGTGGCCGCCTTCGCCGTGATAGCGAACACCTGGCTGATAGAGGCCGTCCGCGGGCTGATATTGATGGTGACCGAGGAGATGGCCGAGACCTCCAGGACGAGCAGCCCGACGATAGCGAGGATCACCAGGACCATAGTGATAGTGAGCAGGACGTGGAGCACGTTCCGGCGGCGCCTGGGTCGGCGCGGCGCCTTCGCGGGTGTGGGTCCGGGTCCAGGTGTGGGCGCGGCGCCGCTGTTATATTTGCCCTGCACGCCCAGCATATTCACAGAGACGGTGGGGGCTTCATAGTCTGAGCGTTCAAAGGTTCCCCGCCTCTTTGGTTGTGGGGGAGGACCACCATCA
>JALYVR010000360.1 GCA_030853145.1 Chloroflexota bacterium
TAGCATTCCCGCGTTGCGCCCCCTCGCTTCGGTGATCCGGGCGCATCATGAGCGCTGGGATGGCCAGGGATATCCAGACCAGTTGGCGGGAGATGCGATCCCCTTCGCGGCACGCGTGATCGCCGTGGTGGAGGCCTACCTGGCCATGACAGAGGAGCGTCCGTACCAACCCGCGCGCTCCCATGCATTGGCGCTTGCAGAACTGACGCGCTGCGCGGGTAGCCAGTTCGATCCCCTGGTGGTAGCGGCAATGGTGGTTCTCCAGCAAAGCGATCAAGGGCTGCTCGCTGTCGCAGGCGTGGCCTGATGGGAGAGCCGAACGCTCGGAGCATGCGCCCTCCCACATGCGCGCATGCTCTACCTTCTTTAGCCGACCACCAGGACAAAGCCTTCCATGGGGAGCGGGTACTCTGAGGCCTTCATAAGGGCCTCGGCCCGATAGCTTGTCTCATTGATACGGTCGTGGTTGCGACAATAGTAATAGTAGAGGCCGGGAGTATTGAACGACACCGTAACGGTCTGCCCCCCCGGAACATCAGCGGTCCCGGCCATGCGATAGATGCCAATGTCCTCAGGATTGATGGGAGCCGACCAGTGAGGAACCAGGCCCACAAAATGCGGATCTTCGTCAAAGTTGTGCCAGGAGACCGCGCCTGGCGCGTGGATGGCAATAAATTCCAGCGCGAATTCATCGTGCATCACCGGGATATGATTGAGGGTTGCCAAGGGCAGCGTTGGCAGCGAACCCTGGACCCAGATCACGCCATCCATAGCCAGGGGCGCACTGCCGTTGCCTTTTCTGGCCGCCACGCGAGAAAATTGGGTGTTCCAGCTATCCAACGCGGGGTCATAGTAGTGATACACCCCTGGCAGATTAAAGGTGAATGTCACACGGTTGCCCTCCGCCGCCTGCAAGGAAAACGCTTGCCGATTCAAAAAGGTCTGCCGGTCGGGGGTCGTGATAATACGATGCGCCTTAATGTCCTGGTTGTCCCATGTCACGGTGGTATGTGCCTGGATCACCAGGATAAAAGGCGTGAAAAGATCCTGCGCTGGCAGAATCGTTACCGTCGCGCCAGGGTGAACCGGGGCCGCTAAAGGACCACTCCCACGAGAGGGGGGCGTAGCGGGACTGCAACTGGCGGTCCCAAGAAGGATGAGCATCATCGTGCCTATCACATCCAGACGCAGGGGTATTTTTCGCATAGAAACCTCCACTGAAGACAGCAATATCTAAATCAGTATAAAGATATCGATATCCTAAAACCAGTATAGGGAACATGCGAAATGAGCACATGCCAGAGCAACCCGGCCTTTACGCAAGCGTGATTGCGCCTGTCGCGCTATCTACGTGGATCGCTACTTTGGACAGCGGCTGATCTGTTGGGCCAGCAACGACGGCGGCGGCGCGCGCGGGATCGAACTCGGCCCCGTGACAGGGGCAGAGCAGGTGCTGGCTGCTGGGGTCATAATCCACCGGGCAGCCGGCGTGGGTACACACCGCGTCGTAGGCCACAAACTGCCCATCGCTCAGGTGAATCAGCACACCAGGGTCGCCGCTTGAGGGGATCGTGAAGGTGACCGCGCTGTTCGTCGCCACCTTACTGGCAACAGCGATTGTGCCTGGTGTGCTTGCGGTCCCACTACTATTCGGCGTACCACTGCCGGCCCCGCCGTTAGCGCCACTTCCCTGTTGAGGACTGGTCGTGGAGGAGGGGCGCGAGCCTCGATCATCACTCTGGAAGAAATGTCCAAAGATCCAGACTGCTCCCAGAGTCGCCAGGCTGCCCGTCGCCAGGCCCCACACGAAATTGCGCCGCGTCTGCTGCCTGCCTACCATACGCCTGGTGTTGTGTGTACGAGATGGCAGCTTGCCTGTGACCTGGTCAGATAGCGCGACGGGCACCTGGTCCGTATCGCCTATACCCAGCAGGAGAGCGAGCAAACGCGCCAGACCCGCCCGATTCTCAGGCGCAGCGCTTCCCAGCAAGCGCGAGACCAGGAAGCCATCAACCGTGGGCAGCCAGCTTCCACGCGGGCCAGCCAGGAACATCGTCAGCCAACTGAAGACAAAAACGATATCGGCCCCGTAGAAATATGGACGCACCCGCCAGCTTGCCGAGAGGAAAAAGACCAGGCTGATCAGCATCCCAAAGAACGCCGCCGGCCGCAGCAAAAGCCCTAACAACGCTCCCACGCCAATTGCCAGCTCACCATACGCTACCAGCGTGCCAAAGAAGGCGGCATGCGGCACAGCAACATTCAGCAGAAAATCGTGAAGCGGGGAACCTACGGCGAAAGATGCGATCTGCTTCCCGACGAATCCGGCGGCGGACGGCTTGAAGTACTGCGGATCGGTCAGCTTCTGTACTCCGGCATAGATAAATGTGATCCCCAGGAAGAGGCGTAAAGGCAAAAGTAACCAACGAGGCAGGCTCATCCGGCTGGCTATGTCAGAGGAGAAGGGTGGTGGCGCAAATTGACGCGCCAACCCCGGCGGCGTTGGGACAGATTGAGTCTGAGCGCGTTGCCCCGGCTGCTGCATTGATGATGTATGCGTTGCTGGCGTTTTCTTCATAATGTGGTGGCTGCCTCTAATCTAAATGAGCATGTTGTTCGCGTAGGAGCGCGCTGGTAAGCCAGTATTCCCTGCTACATATTCTACCATAGGGATATTAAGAAATTGTCAAGACATAGCCGGATAGCAGGGTCTGATGACAGATTAGCGCTTCGTCTCCAGATAAATAAGCATCGCCATCGCATCCAGCCGCATTACATCCTCTGGTGAACCCTGGGTTTTGATCGCGCCCTGCATGTAGTTTGAGGCAGGGTCGGCGTCGCACCAGAAGATGTTCGCCAGGTCTTCGCTACTGCCACGCACAATGAGATCAGGCTGCCCCTGCACGCCATCGCTGACCGTCGCCGGGCCACCTTTCACCTCCATGGTAAAGGCGGCCTCGATATCGGTGGCCTCGATATAGATCTTACAGTTCCAGGTGCGCAAAGCCCGGAGCACGCGCTCGCTCCTGCTAGCCTGGGCGACATAATCGTCCAGGGCTTCCCGAATATCTTCCCGTGTTGCCATGTACGCTGCCTCTCTTCGCTATTACAGGGATGCCTGGCGTTCCGTAGACGCCGCCAGCACCTCTTCCGCCGCGCGCTCGCCCGATTGCACGGCGCCATCCATGTAGCCGTTCCACACGGTCGCCGTCTCCGTGCCTGCCCAGTGGATGCGACCAACCGGTCTGCGGAGGGCCGCGCCGTACATTGACCAGACACCCGGACCCATGTAGCCGGCATAGCCTCCACGCGAGTACTCTTCCGCCGCCCAGTTTTGCTCGACGTACTCATATGGCTGGCTGGCTTTCTCGCCGAAATAGTCCGTCAGGCAAGACAACACGGCGGCGCGGCGCTCGTCCATGTCCCGATCGCCCCACGCACGGCCCTCATCTCCCTCAATAAAGCCCAGGAGGATGCCAGGACTGCCGCTCTCCGGCGTGTTATCAAAGGTGACGCGCACGATGCCGGTATCGCTCGCGGCCTGCCCGGATAGGTCCTCGGCGCGCCAGAAGGGCGTCTCGTAGAGGCACTGTACCTTGATGACCGTGCCCATAGGCACGCGCTGCGTCAGTTGGTCGCGCAGCGCTGGCATGGCCGGCCGGTAGCGCAGGCGCCCGGCGAGCGCGGGCGGGATAGCCACAATGGCCCGCTGCGCCGTCACCACCAGCGCGTCACTCTCGACCCGCACACCATGCTCATCCTGGCTAATGCTGTGGACGGGCGCGTTCAGCACGATACGCTCGCCAAGCGCCTGCGCGACGCGGTTGGAGACGGTCTGCGAGCCGTCATGGAAGCGGCTCTCCTGCGCGCCCCGCGTGACGCTGACAAGCTGGTTGAGGCTCCCCGCCGAGTGGATGTAGAAGAGCACATGCAGCAGCGAGAGGTCGCGCGGCTCAGCCGAGAAGACGGCCTGGATGGCCAGCGTCAGCAGCGTGCGCGTCCCCTCGGCCAACACGTTGGCCTCCATCCAGGTGGCGAAGGTTTGCGCGTCCCACGCCTGAGCCTCGCTGGCCTCCCACGGCGCCGCCAGCGGCACCTCGCGCGCCAGCATATTGAGATTGAGCATGCTCTCAATGACCTCCATCGAGACCAGGGGATCGTGCATCGGCACCGGACCGGAATAGAAATGACGCTGCCCGCCACGCTGCTCGATGTTGTTGCCGCTATCATACGAGAGGAAGGTACCCACGCCAACCTCTTCCGCCAGGGCCGCGATACGTTCTTGCGTCGGCCCGATCCACTGGCCTCCGAGGTCCAGCGGCGTCCCATCGTTCGCCGGCCGGGTGTAGGTTCGCCCCCCAACGCGGTCGCGCGCTTCGAGTACGAGAACATCTTTACCCGCCGCTGCCAGCCTGCGCGCCGCCGCCAAGCCCGCCAGACCGGCGCCGACAATCACAACACCGGCGCGACACTCGTTGACAGTGGATTGATTCATAATGCGTGCTTCCTATCTCCAACAGTGATGGGCGCGTTACAGGATGGGCGTAGGCCCAGTGTTTGCCCGCTTGTTGTGCATGATAGCATGGAGCAAGCGATATTTCAATCAAGCGGGCAGGAAAAACCGCTCTCCCGTGTCCAAAGCGCTCGATCTGGTCTGATCCGATGCTTCAAAGCAACCTTCTCCCGGGAGTTCCTGGGGCATCGCTGGCTCGATCTGTTGCCTGGGTTCCGCCTGGTGTTCATACAGTCTCTCGCGCTCAAGCATGAGTTTTATAGTGTGCTCACGCATCCTGGCTGCAAACCACGAACTGCCGTTTTTCCCCAGCATCGCTCTGTACAGTCGGGTATGTTCAGCGACATGCTCAAATAACTGGATCCAGATCTCTGGTGGGTTCTCCATCTCACTCTGACGAGTGTCCAACCCTACGTCTACTGGAGGATTTTTCTATGAGAGTTTTCGTTACCGGAGCAAGCGGATATATCGGTTCTGCCATCGTCCGCGAGCTTTCCGCTGCCGGGCACCAGATTCTCGGCCTGGCTCGCTCAGATGCAGCCGCTGCGCAGGTCGCCTCTGCCGGAGCGGATGTGCATCGCGGGGCCCTCGATGATCTTGACAGCCTGCGAAGCGGAGCGGCTGCCGCGGACGGCGTGATTCATACCGCCTACATTCACGATTTTTCCGATTTTGCGAGGGCCGCCCAAACGGATCTACGTGCCGTCGAGACGATCGGAGCAGCGCTCGAGGAATCTGGCAAGCCGTTCGTGGTCACCTCGGGAACATTGATGCTCACATTCCTGCTCCCGCCGGGGCGTCTCGGGACGGAGGAGAACGTGGCCGACGCCGGGTCGCTCGTACCCCGGATCGCATCAGAGAACGCGGCGATCGCGCTGGCTGAGCACGGCGTGCGCTCGTCAATCGTGCGACTGCCTCCGTCGGTGCATGGCGAGAGCGACCACGGTTTTGTCCCGACCCTCATCAGCATTGCTCGTGCCAGGGGCATGTCGGCGTACCCGGGCGACGGGTCCAATCACTGGCCCGCCGTGCATCGACTCGATGCGGCACATCTGTTCCGCCTGGCGCTTGAGAAGGCCCCGGCGGGATCAGTGCTGCACGCGGTCGCCGACGAAGGGGTGCCGGTGCGCGAGATTGCAGGCGTCATTGGCCGCCGCCTCAACGTTCC
>JALYVR010000014.1 GCA_030853145.1 Chloroflexota bacterium
CCACTACACTTAGACCGTCCTATGCGGCTTGACGGAGCACTACACCGTCTTCAGGAAGTCGAGTACGGCCTGGTTGAATTCCGCCGGCTTCTCCATGTTGGGGGCGTGCGCGACGCCGGGGATCACCACCTTTTGCGCGCCTTTGATCTCCTGCGCGAGCCTGTCCGCTATGTTCTGTATGTCGCGCAGGTCTTTATCGCCGACGATCACCAGGGTGGGGACGGCGATTTCGGAGAGGCGCGTGATGGCCGGCGGCTCCGGGGTGACCGATTCGGCCTGGCCCTCGCGCAGCATGAGATCGAAGTTATGCCTGTTCCAGTTGTACACCAGCTTGCGCACCACTGGATCGACCTGCTCCAGTGTGCGTTCAGGGCCATCGATCCACATCCTGGTCTCAAGCTCAACCGCCTGGTCGATGTCGCCTTTTTCAGCAGCCTCGTCTATCTCGGCCCAGAGACGTTTGGACTCCTCTGAGAATGGATACCCCACTATCGATGAGGAGGCCAGGATCAGCGCATCCACCATCTCAGGATGGGCCAGCGTGAAGTCGATCGCGGTCCTGCCGCCGAAGGAGAGGCCTAGCAGGTAGGTATGCTCGATCCCCAGGAACTTCAGCAGGCTATACAGATCCTCTTCGTGCGAAAAAGGTGCGGTTATGAGGGCATCCGATGCGCCCATGCCCCTGAGATCATAGCGGATAACCTTGTAGTCGGGCGCGAAAGCCACGACCTGGCTATCCCACGAGCGCAGGTTCACCAGCCCGCCATGAATCATGGTGAGAGGCTGACCCGTGCCCTGCACTTCATAATACAGCCGTGTCCCGTTAACTTCGGCGAACCCGATGTCCGCGCGGTTTGATGTCGCCATATGTTTGGTGTTTCCCTTCTATGTTTTATACAATGAATCGTCCGGCATCGTAGCATAGTTGGCCGTCGGCGTAGACCTTACCTTCGCGCAGATCGCAGACCATATCCCAGTGCAGTCCTGACTCGTTCACGCCGCCGCTTTCGGGCAGGGAGGCGCCCAGAGCCATGTGCATCGTGCCACCGATCTTCTCATCGAACAGCGTCTCTTTGGAGAAACGCTGGATGTCGTAGTTGAGGCCAAAGGCCGCCTCGCCCAGCGTGCGCGCTCCGGCGTCGCTGTCGAGCATAGCGTTGAGGAAGTCCAGGCCGCGACCGGCGCGGGCCTCGATCACCCGGCCGGCGCGGAAGGTCAGGCGCACATCCTCGACCTCGTTGCCGTCGTAGACGGCCGGATAGCTGAAAAGGACGGTACCATTGACCGAGTCCTCGATGGGGCCGCTGAACACTTCGCCATCGGGGAAGTTCTCGGTCCCGGCGCAGTTGATCCACTTGCGCCCACCGACGCGATAGGTAATATCGGTGCCGGGCGCGACGATGTGGATCTCGTCGTGCTGTTCAAGGAAGTCGGCGATGCGCTGCTGCTCGGCTCGCACGGCCTGCCAGGCGGTCACCGGATCGTCCAGGTCTAGCTTGCCCGCGCCATAGACAAAATCTTCGTAATCGCTCAACGACATGCCCGCGTCCTGCGCGTGGGCATGCGTGGGGAAGAGTGTGCCGCACTAGCGCGTCTCACCTTTCGCCATGCGCTCAAGCGAGCGTTTCATGAGTGGTCCCCGCGCCGCGCGCCGCAGGGCCATACGCTGCGGGTCAACGCCGCTCATGGCCCTGGTGTTCTGTTCCGCCCAGATACCGAGTGAGACATCGTAGTAATCGACCCCCAGCTTCTCAATATCTGAGATGTAGGCAAGCTGCTCGTCGTTTCCCGCACGCAGCAGGATCTCCCGGATGCCATTGAGAGCGATATCTACAGTGACGAACGCGCCAGCCGCAAGCGCCTCGCGGTAAACCTCACGTACTAAAGGGGCCGCGATCTCCGAGCTAGAAATGACGAACGTATCGCCGGGCTTGAGGCGCAGCGAATAGTGGACAAGTACCTTTGCCAGTTTCTGGTGACGTGGATCTGCCATAAATTCTCCTTCTCCATTGCTTGTTCATAGCAGCACTTCCAACATTAATACATGGAAGCGTGCCAACGGGATCGCATCGCGCCTTGCAATACCGCGTAGGAGCCAGGCCGAACTGGTAGACGAGCAGATTGATGTTGAGGAGAGGAGGACTACCGTAAGTGTAGCCCTGTTGATCGGCAACATAGGAGTATCTGCTAGATCACATACCAGTACCCTGGCACCACAAACATACACCGTCTATCAAGCGATGACGGCGTTATGCATCGGCAGTGCGACAAGGTGAAACCGCTGCGAGAGCGGTGGTTGGTATGATATTAGCAGACGATCGACATTGGCGTTACCTTTTAGATGAGATAGTGTTACTATATAGCAGAATGATGAGAAAGTAAATAGCCCTGGTAAACAGTGTGTCTGGCTTGCCAGAAGTGGCCATATGCTCTATCATACTACAAGTATACTTTTATCAATATGTACCGGCTGGGGAAAGTGTTACTAGAACGCCCATGGCAACCATTCTAAAAAACTCGCGCAAAACACCGCCGAAGAAGGGTAGCGCGCGCGCTCGCAAACAGACCCCTCTGCCAGCGGGCCAGCGTTTCAAGCTGCGCCTGCGCTACATTGCCAGGCATCCTATCGATGCAGCGTGGGGCTGGCTCAGTTCGGTGCGCACAGCTATCCTCTTGATTGTCAGCATTGTGGTTATCTGTCTGCTCGGCGTCTATTTTATCCAGGCGCCCGCCGAGGTGCTTGGTGACCCTGTCTCGTATGCCGCGTGGGTGCAGCAGAATGCGCTGCCACGCTATGGCTCGCTCACACCGATCTATGATTGGTTGCAGTTCTTCACGATCTTCTCAAGCTGGTACTTTATGCTGCTGCTTACCGTGCTCTCGCTCAGCATCGTCGTCTGCACGCTGAACCGCGCGCCGGCCATCTGGCAGAACTTCGCGCATCCGCTGATCCGGCGCAATACCCCCTTCTATCGTAACGCGCTGGAGCGCTCCGAGTTCTCCCATAGCGATGCCGTCGCCTGGACGCGCGCGACGCTGCGCCGGCGTAGCTACCGGGTGCGCAGCCAGGTCGAGACCGACGAGGTGGCCGGCGGCGAGGTGACGTACCTCTACGCCTACAAAAATTCGTGGGCCACGCTCTCAACTTTCATCTTCCACGCCTGCCTGGTCTCGCTGCTGATGGCTGGCGTGGTGACACAGTGGAAAGGCCTGCCGCTGAATAGCCCGGCTCGCCACTGGCTCCCGGCGCCCATCGTGAGCTTCAGCGACAACCTGGCGGGCTTTACCTTCGACCAGGCGCTGCCCACTGGCCAGAGTGCCGTAGTCTACCCGCGTGGCACGCCCCACAACATCAGCTTTCGCGCCAATCACTTCAGCGCCACCTTCGACGCTAAAACTGGGCTGGCCACCGATTATGTGACCGACCTGAGCGTCTATCGCGACGGCGAACTCGTGGCTCACAGCGATCACCTGCGCGTGAACGATCCGCTGGCCTACAGTGGTGTCGTCTTTCACCAGTCGTCGCTCATCCCCTCGGTGAATATCACCATTACCGATCAGCAGGGGCATGTGCTCTATAACGACGCTGTGATCCTGGACCAGACGAACACGCTGCCGTCAGGCGATGGCGAGGTTGATTACGCCAAGGGCGTCCCCATCCCCGGCTATAATCTGACGATGGGCGTCTTCTTTATCCACGCTGCCAGGCAGCAGCTTGCCCAGGTGCAGCACCCGCTGATCCTCGTGACGGTGGGTGCGCCGGGCGCGAGCAATAACGCCGACAAAGTGGCGCTCAGGCTGGCGCCAGGTCAAGCGGGACAGAGCGTGGACAAGGAGTGGACGGTCACTCTGAACAATGCCAGCGAGGCCACAGTGCTCCTGGTAACGAAGGACGCGGGCGCGGGCCTGATCTGGCCTATCGCGGTCCTGCTGATCCTGAGCCTGTGTGTCACGTTCTACTTGCCCCAGCGTCGTATGTGGCTGCGTATTAGCGGCGATCACGTCCAGGCAGCGGCTCTGCGCGAACATTTTACCAATATCCGCACCGACCTGCTCGCTCTGCAACGCGCCTCCTCGTCACCATAGGGGCGCTCCTACGCGAAAAGGGGCCTTCCGCCTGGTTATGTATATCCCATTGACAGCGATTTACAACTGATATATTCTAGCAGTAAAAGAAACTGGTATTGCTCAGGGTATGCGTCCCTTTTCTGAAAGGGCAGATAAGGTTCATAGCGATGAAGCTGACAATGAAAGGTGATTACGGCCTGAGGGCGATGCTTGACCTGGCTGCCTACTATGGGCAGGGGCCGATTGAGAGCGCAGATATAGCGAGCAGGCAATACGTTCCTGAGCAGTATCTCGATCAAATATTGATGGCTTTGCGTAAAGAAGGCCTGGTGAAAAGTGTACGTGGCCCCAGAGGCGGGCATATGCTGGCAAAGCCACCCTCGCAGATCACGATGGCCCAGGTGATGCAGGCGTTGGAGGGATATGTCCCCCCCATGGAATGTTTGCCCAACCCGGATTTTTGCAAGCTCTCGCCCGGATGCGCCTTGCGCGAGGTCTGGCAAAAAATCGACGAGATGACCCAACAGATCCTGGCCTCTACCACCATTGAGGAGCTGGCGCAGCGGCATCGTACAGGTAGTGCGGAGACAATGTACTATATCTAGGGACATGCTGGATCGTGCCCTTACGGTGTATGATGAACGCGGGAGAGCGGGTATCATGGAAGGGGATGGTAGCAAGTGGTTGTTAATCAACAGGAAGTATCGCGCAACGGCAAGCTCATAGCTTTGATAGAGGATGATGCAAGGCTCGTAGACATGTTCCGCGACGTGCTGAAGTCTGCTGGCCACTGGCGCCTGCATATTTTCTCCGATGGGCAAGATGCCAAAGACCACCTGCCAGAACTGGGCGCGGACCTGATTTTGCTGGATGTGGGTCTGCCCAATCTTGATGGTGTGTCCCTCTACAAGATACTGCGCGGTCACAGCAACACAAAACATATACCAATAATTGTCATCACTGGTAGTCACGATTGGGAACTGCATCGTATGGGGTTGCAGACAGGGCTGCTGCTCCGCAAGCCATTTAGTGTCCAGGAACTGCTCATGCTGATCCGGGCTTTGCTACCAGAGGTGCAGGAAGGCTAAGCACGCTATGGCCCATTGGGCAAAGGATGTGATCGACCTCGTTGGTCGTACACCGCTTGTGGACTTGAAGCGCGTGACTGCCGGCATCGATGCTACCATCCTCGCGAAACTGGAGATGTTCAGCCCCGGAGGCAGCGTCAAGGACCGCGTTGCGCTGCAAATGGTCTGCGAGGCCGAGTCTCAGGGCCTGCTGCGCCCCGGTGGCATTATCACCGAACCTACCAGCGGCAACATGGGTATCTCCCTGGCCTGGATCGCCGCCACGCGGGGCTACCAGTGCATCCTCACCATGCCCGACACCATTAGCCTTGAACGCCGCTTGCTGCTGCGCCGCTTTGGCGCCCAGGTGATCCTGACCCCCGGCAATCAGGGCATGCGCGGCGCGATTAACAAAGTCATTGAGCTGCGTACGACGCTACCGCATGTCTGGTTCCCCCAGCAGTTCTATAACCAGGCCAACCCCCGCGCCCATCGCGAAGGCACCGCCGTCGAGATCTGGGAGGAGACCGGCGGCGCGGTGGATATCGTGGTCATCGGCGTTGGTACCGGTGGCACCTTGACGGGGGTGGCCGAGGGCCTGCGCGCTCGTAAGCCATCGCTGGAGGTGGTCGCCGTGGAACCCGCGTCGTGTGCCGTGCTTTCGGGCGGCCGCCCCGGTCCCCATCGCATCGAGGGCCTGGGCGCCGGCTTTCAACCGGATACGCTGAGAGTAGACTTGATCGATCGTGTGATCGCCGTTACCGACCAGGACGCGGTCGCCACTGCCCGCTATGTGATGGAGAAGGCGGGTCTCTCGATAGGCATTAGCAGCGGGGCCGCCGCCTGGGCCGCGCTCCAGGAGGCGCGCAAAGAACAGAATCGTGGCAAAGTCATCGTCACGATCTTCCCCAGCGCCTCCGAGCGCTACGTACACACCGTCCTTTTCGACGACCTGCGCCACGAATAGCCCGTTCTTCGTGGCAATGTAACCATGTGTTACCTTGATTCGTCTATGTTTTTATAGCCAATGAAAAATGTTTAGTTTCGCAATGTCCAAAAATCTGATCACAGAAACACTTGACAAAGCTTGACTGAGGTCGTATAATTACAAACTGCCACACCAGGCAGGTCAGAGAAAACGAGGCACCATAACAGGCACGGCAAACGAGAGAGGCGCTTAACAAAACTTTGTTCCCCACCATCCCCTAAGAGTATTGTTATTACACCATCCGCAAAGGATACTGCACATAGCATACGACAGCGGCAGCATACGCGTGAACAAGTATAATAGAAATGAGACACCGCTATTCTGGGGAGTTGTCATGGCCTTTTGCGCGCGTGAGCTATCCGCGAGCAAAAAGCTAGTGAAACAGGGGGCTACGCCTGGCTTGCCTTTTTTTCTGTTGTGGTGCCTGGCTCGTTCAGAATGTGGGGACGTGCATGTGGGTGACACGGAAGCAATATGTATACGTTGGGGGTAGGAGTAACCGCTTGCGAAAGCAATAGGCGGTTACTTTTCTTGTCGCAGAACGTTTCTCACAACAGGCCAATATAGACCAACACAGGTATTATAGGCAGCGACACTTGACAATGAGCACTTATCTTTTTCTGTTTTCTGTTTTCCCTGAGACGTGCGTATTTACACGCGTGCCTCTTTTGTCTTCCTCTGTAAGCAACCAGGTGAGAGGAGAAAATCACACATGACCGTAATCAGCAGGGCCGTCGCACATCCTGAGCGTGTTTCTTTTGCGCGCATTCCGGACATTCGGCCGATGCCAGGCCTCATTCAGATTCAGCTTGAGTCCTTTGAATGGTTTAAGCAAGAGGGCCTGCGCGAACTTTTTGAAGAAATTTCTCCCATTGAAGATTTCACAGGAAAAAACCTTAGTCTTGAATTCATAGTCCCTCCTGAACCCTTTGGCAAGCCAAAGTACGGCGAGGATGAATGTCGGGACCGCGATGCCACCTATGCCGCACCGCTGACCGTGAAGGCGCGCCTGGTGAATAAGGAAACAGGCGAAATCATCGAGAAAGATGTCTTCATGGGCGACTTTCCCCTGATGACGAAGCAAGGCACGTTCATTATTAACGGCGTGGAGCGCGTCGTCGTGAGCCAGCTTGTGCGCTCGCCCGGCGTCTACTTCACCGTCGATGAGGATGCCACTACCGGTCGCAAGCTCTATGCCGCCAAGCTGATCCCTAATCGTGGCGCCTGGCTGGAGTTTGAGACCAGCAATAAAAACTTGCTCACCGTCAAGATCGATCGCAAGCGTAAGTTGCCGATCACGACCCTGCTGCGCGCGATTGCCAGCCTGGCGAAGGATCAATGGCACGCCGAAGATCTGAACCTGACCACTGACCAGGGACTCCTCGATGCCTTCAGCGGTGTCGATGTGAACCCGAACGTGCGCTATGTGCAGGCCACTCTGGACCGCGATCCGGTGAAGCGTGAAGAGGAGGCTCTCCTCGAACTTTACAAGAAGTTGCGCCCCGGCGACCCCGCCACCATCGATAACGCGCGCTCGCTGGTGAAGAACCTGTTCTTTAATCCGCGCCGTTATGACCTTGGCAGCGTTGGCCGCTACAAGCTGAACAGGAAGCTTGATCTCTCGATCCCGCAGAGTCACCGCACGCTGACCCTGGACGACCTGGTGAATATCATTCGTCGCCTGGTGCAACTGAATAACGGCCACGGGCGCAAAGACGATATCGATCACCTTGGCAACCGTCGCGTGCGCTGCGTCGGCGAGTTGATCCAGACGCAGTTCCGCGTTGGCTTGCTGCGTATGGAGCGCGTCGTCAAAGAGCGTATGAGCATCCAGGAGCCGGGGCAGGCCACGCCGAATGCTTTGATCAACATTCGCCCGGTGGTAGCGGCCATGAAAGAGTTCTTCGGCGGCAGCCAGCTCTCGCAGTTCATGGAACAGACCAACGCCCTGGCGGAGATCGGGCATAAGCGTCGGCTCTCGGCCCTCGGTCCTGGCGGTCTGTCTCGTGAGCGTGCCGGTTTCGATGTGCGCGACGTGCATCGCTCGCACTATGGCCGCATCTGCCCGATTGAGACGCCGGAAGGTCCGAACATCGGTCTGATCGGTAACCTGGCAACCTATGGCCAGATCAACCCCTATGGCTTCGTGGAGACGCCCTATCGCAAGGTCTACAAGCGCCTGCGCGCCAACGACCCACACCTGATCGGCCGCGAGTTTCGTGGCGTGATCGGACACGAGCGCGAAGAGGTAAAAGACGAGAAGGGCACCGTGCTTGTCAAGCCGCGCGCCTATGTCCGCGTCACCGACTCGCTCTTCAAGAAGCTCTCGAAGGCCCTGGGTGATGCCGAGGTGCGTGTCAAGGCTTTTGTGACCGACGAGGTGGACTACCGCACCGCCGATGACGAAGAGAACTTCTGGATTGCCCAGGCCAACGCCAAGCTCCACAGCAACGGCGAATTTGCCGAGGACCGCGTCCTGGCCCGTTACCAGGGTGAGTTCGTCATGGAGAGCGCGGAGCAGATGGACTACATGGATGTGTCGCCGCGCCAGACGGTGAGCGTGGCTACGGCCCTGATCCCCTTCCTGGAGCACGACGACGTGAACCGTGCGCTGATGGGCGCAAACATGCAGCGCCAGGCGGTGCCGCTGCTGCGTCCGCAGTCGCCCGTCTGCGGCACCGGTATCGAGCGCCAGGTGGCCATCGACTCCGGCCAGGTACTGGTGACCTACGTGGACGGCGAGGTTGTCAAATCGACCGCCCGCCTGATCGAGATCGTCGACAGAGAGGGCGAGGTGCATAGCCATCGCCTGCGCAAGTTTGTGCGCTCCAATGCTGGCACCTGCATCAACCAGCGTCCCATCGTTCACAAGGGCGACCGCGTGATGACCGGTCAGGTCATCGCCGATAGCTCCTCGACTGAGGATGGCGAACTCGCGCTCGGCCAGAATATCCTGGTGGCCTTTATGAGCTGGGAAGGCGGCAACTTTGAGGACGCCATTCTGATCAGCGAGCGCATTGTGCGCGAGGACCTCTTTACATCGATCCATATTGAGAAATACGAGATCGATGCCCGCGATACCAAGCTGGGACCCGAAGAGATCACGCGCGATATCCCCAACGTGGGCGAAGAGGGTCTGCGCAACCTGGACGAGCGCGGCATCATCTACGTTGGCGCGGAGGTCGGGCGGCAGGATATCCTGGTCGGCAAGATCACCCCCAAGGGCGAGACGGAACTGACGGCGGAAGAGAAACTCCTGCGTGCCATCTTTGGTGAGAAGGCGCGCGAGGTGAAGGATACCTCCCTGCGCGTGCCACACGGTGAGCGCGGCAAGGTCGTCGAAGTCAAGGTCTTCTCGCGCGAGAACGGCGACGAACTGCTGCCGGGCGTCAACCAGCTTGTACGCGTGAGTATTGCCCAGAAGCGCAAGATTGGCGCCGGTGACAAGATGGCCGGCCGCCACGGCAACAAGGGCGTCATCTCCCGCGTGCTCCCGATCGCGGATATGCCCTTCCTGCCGGATGGCACCCCGGTGGACATCATCCTGAACCCGTTGGGTGTGCCGCACCGCATGAACATCGGGCAGATCATGGAGACGCACCTGGGTTGGGCCGCGCACGCGTTGGGTTTCAAGATCGCGACCCCGGTCTTCGATGGAGCCACAGAAGAGGATGTTGTCGAACTCCTGCGCCGGGCCGACCTGCCGGAGACGGGCAAGATCCAACTGTACGATGGGCGCACCGGCGAGCCTTTCGATCAACCGATCACCGTTGGCTATACCTATATGCTCAAGCTGGCCCACCTTGTCGAAGATAAGGTTCACGCCCGCTCAACCGGCCCATACAGCCTGATCACGCAGCAGCCGCTGGGTGGCAAGGCGCAGTTTGGCGGCCAGCGCTTCGGCGAGATGGAAGTGTGGGCCCTCGAAGCCTATGGCGCGGCAAATATCCTCCAGGAGATCCTGACAGTGAAGTCGGACGACGTGGTGGGCCGTGTCAAGACCTACGAGGCCATCGTCAAGGGCGAGAATATTATGGAGCCTGGCGTACCGGAGTCCTTTAAAGTGTTGGTCAAAGAGTTGCAGAGCCTTGGCATCAACGTCGAAGTTCTCAACGAGGATGAGCAGAAGATTCAGTTCGTTGAAGATACCTCAAACGATGTGATGCCAGAGCTGGGCATTAACCTGTCCGGTTTCGAGGGAGATCAATAGGAGGATGCATGCTCGAAGTAAACGATTTTAATGCTATTCGGATCAGCCTTGCCAGCCCGGAACAGATTCGTGGCTGGAGCTATGGCGAGGTCACGAAACCGGAAACCATCAACTACCGTACACTCAAACCGGAGAAGGACGGGCTGTTCTGCGAGCGCATTTTCGGCCCCACTAAGGACTGGGAGTGCTACTGTGGTAAATATAAGCGTGTGCGCTTCAAGGGCATCGTCTGCGACAAGTGTGGCGTCGAGGTGGCCCGCTCCAAAGTTCGCCGCGAGCGCATGGGACATATCGAGCTGGCCTCCCCGGTGAGTCACATCTGGTACTTCAAGGGTACGCCCAGCCGCATCGGCCTCCTGCTTGATCTCTCGCCGCGCAATCTGGAGCGCATCCTCTACTTTGCGCTCTATGTGGTCACGCACATCGAGGAAGAGGCCCGCCTGCAGGAAATGACGCACATCGACCAGATGCTCGCCGACCTGGAACACAGTCTGGATGACCAGGTTGTGGAGCGCGTCGATACCCTCAAGGAACAGCGCAATCATGACATTCAGAGCGAGCAGCAGCGTGTCTCCACCCGCCAGGTAGAGATCCAGGAGGACCGCGAGCACGACCTGGAGCACGCGCGCCAGGCCGAGAGCGAGACCCTGGCGCTGTTGCGCGCCGCCAAGGATACGCAGCCGGAAGAGCCGATCATCTTTGAGCCGACCGGCCAGGTCATCGTCAAAGAGGGCGATACCGTCTCGACAAAGCATATCGAGCTGCTGGAACGCGTCGCCGAGACCTGCCGCAACGATATCGCCGAGCAGGCGCGCCACTCCCTTGAAGATCTGCGCACCGGCAGTGAGCGCGATGCCGAGCGCATGACCCTGAATTACCAGGTCCAGATCGACTCGGTACAGTCGCAGTTGGAGACGCAGCGCACCGATGCCCGCCATCGCCTGGAGCAGTTGCGGCGCGACCTGGAAGGCCTGCGCAAGATGGACCTCTTGCAAGAGAACCGCTTTCGTGAGCTGAAAGACGGCTTCGGCCATGTGTTCCGCGCGGGCATGGGCGCCGAGGCTGTGCGCGAGCTGATTCACGATATCGACCTGGACAAGCTCTCCGGCGACCTGCGCCACGAGATCAGTTCGACGGTCGGACAGCGTCGCAAGAAGGCCACCAAGCGCCTGAAGGTCGTCGAGGCCTTCCGCAAGTCCAACACGTCGCCGGAATGGATGATCCTGACGGTCCTGCCGGTGCTCCCGCCAGAACTGCGCCCGATGGTGCAGCTCGACGGCGGCCGCTTCGCCACCTCGGACCTGAACGATCTGTACCGCCGCGTCATCAACCGCAATAACCGCTTGAAGCGCCTGCTGGAGTTGAGCGCGCCTGAGATCATCATTCGCAACGAGAAGCGCATGCTGCAAGAGGCCTGCGATGCGCTGATCGATAACGGCCGCCGTGGCCGCGCCGTGGCCGGCTCTGGCAATCACAAACTCAAGAGCCTCTCCGACATGCTCAAGGGCAAGCAGGGGCGCTTCCGCCAGAACCTGCTCGGCAAGCGCGTAGACTACTCTGGCCGTTCGGTGATCGTGGTTGGGCCGGAGTTGAAGCTGCACCAGTGCGGTCTGCCCAAGCGCATGGCCCTGGAACTCTTCAAGCCGTTTGTCATGCGCAAGCTTGTGGAACAGAACTTCGCGCACAATATTAAGAGCGCCAAGCGCTTCGTGGAGCGTGTCAAGCCGGAGGTGTGGGACGTGCTGGAAGAGGTGATCAAAGATCATCCCGTCCTGCTGAACCGCGCGCCGACGCTGCACCGTCTGGGTATCCAGGCCTTTGAGGCGGTCCTGGTCGAGGGCAGCGCTATCCAGCTTCACCCGCTGGTCTGCTCGGCCTTCAACGCCGACTTTGACGGCGACCAGATGGCGGTCCACGTGCCGCTCTCTGAGAAGGCGCAGGACGAGGCGCGCCAGTTTATGATGTCGACGCGCAACCTGCTGGCGCCGGCCACCGGCGAGCCGTCCATCGGCGCCACCGGCGACATGGTGCTGGGCTGCTTCTACCTGACCCAGGACCGCCCGAACAAGAAGGGCGAGGGTCGCATCTTTACCGATGCGACCGAGGCGTCGCTGGCCTTCCATCATGGTATCATCGATCTGCAGGCGCCGATCAAGGTGCGCATACCAGATGGAAACATCTACGATCAGCCGTTGCCCGCGCCGCCGATCCCGCACATGGACAATCGTCCGGTTGAGACGACCGTCGGGCGCCTCATCTTCAATGAAGCGCTACCAGAGCGACTGCGCTTCAAGAACTATCCTATGAAGAGGGATAACCTGCGCCAGATCATCTCTGAATGTTACCGAGAGTATGGGCGCGTCAAGACGGCGGAACTGGCCGACGAGATCAAGCGCCTGGGCTTCTCCTACGCCACTAAGGCCGGGGCCACCATCGCCATCAGCGATGTCAAGGTGCCACCGGGCAAGCAGGACGAGCTGGTGAAGGCCGATGCCAAGATCGCCGCGCTGGAAGAGCAGTATCGCGACGGTCTGATCACCGACCACGAGAAGTACCAGCAGACCATCGATGCCTGGAACGAAGCCACCGAGAACGTCACGAAAATGGTGGAGGCCACCCTGGACCCGTATGGCTCGATCTATACCATTGCCAAGTCGGGCGCCACCAAGGCGCGCTTCCAGCAGATCCGCCAGTTGTCGGGTATGCGTGGGCTGATGGCCAGCCCGTCGGGCAAGATCATCGACGTGCCAATTCGCGGCAACTTCCGCGAGGGCCTGAGCGTGCTGGAGTACTTCATCAGCAGCCACGGCGCTCGTAAAGGTCTGGCGGACACGGCGCTGAGAACCGCCGAGTCGGGCTACCTGACGCGCCGCCTGATCGACGTTGCGCAGGATGTGATTATCACGGAGGAGGACTGCCATACCGCCGAAGGCATCCTGATCACAGACGCCGACTGCAAGGAGATGATGCTGCCCGATATTCGCCAGCGCGTCGTTGGGCGTGTGCTGGCGGAGACCATCTCCGGCTATGAGAACTTTATCGAGGCCGGCGATGAAGTCACCGATGATGTAGTGGACCAGTTTATCGCCGGGGGCGTCACTGCCGTGCGCGTGCGCTCGGTGCTGGGCTGCCTGGCGGAGCATGGCGTCTGCCGCAAGTGCTACGGCCGCGACCTGGCGGCCAACGCGCTGGTCCGCCTGGGTACGGCGGTGGGTATCATCGCCGCGCAGTCCATCGGTGAGCCTGGCACTCAGTTGACGATGCGTACCTTCCACACCGGCGGTATCGCTGGCGCGCAGGGCGACATCACGCAGGGCTTGCCACGCGTCGAGGAACTCTTCGAGGCGCGCGTGCCCAAGGATAAGGCTGAGATCAGCGAGATTGACGGCGTCGTTGAGATCGTGAAGGACGAGAACACCGGCGCGCGCACTGTGCGTGTGGTCTCTACCAACGTCTTCTTTGATGAGTATCCGCTGCCTGGCGGCAGCCAGGTGCTCGTCAACGATCACGAGCAGGTGCAAAAGGATCAGGTGCTCGCGATGCTGCCGGCGGAGAACGGCAGCGAACCGCAGCCTGTACCCAGCCGCACTGAGGGCGAGATCCAGGTTAACGCGG
This sequence comes from Chloroflexota bacterium, assembly GCA_030853145.1. GTDB lineage: Bacteria > Chloroflexota > Ktedonobacteria > Ktedonobacterales > Ktedonobacteraceae > JALYTT01. The sequence goes on from JALYVR010000014.1 coordinate 13,949, forward strand.
ATGGCATGGTCTCGATTCGCTTCGAGGAGCGCGATGAGCGCTCGTATCCGATCCTGGCCGCGCGCAACCTGGCGGTGACGCAGGGCCAGAAGATCCAGGCCGGGACGCCGATCACCTCCGGCCAGCGCGATCCGCAGGATGTGCTGCGTATCCAGGGCCGCGACGCTGTACAACTGTACCTTGTTAAAGAGGTGCAGCGCGTCTATCGTAACACTGGTGTGTATATTAACGATAAGCATATTGAAGTCATTTCCCGGCAGATGCTGCGCCGCGTACGGGTAGACGAGCCGGGCGATACCGAGATGCTGCCAAACGACCTGGTGGACCGCTTTGTCTACTCCGATACCAACGCGCACGTGCTGGCTGAAGGCGGCGAGCCCGCCACGGCCCAGACCGTCCTGCTGGGCGTTACCAAGGCCTCGCTGAATACCGATAGCTGGCTAGCGGCGGCCTCCTTCCAGGAGACGACGCGCGTGCTGACCGAGGCGGCCATCGAGGGACAGACCGATCACCTTGTCGGCCTGAAGGAAAACGTGATTATTGGCAAACTCATCCCGGCTGGCTCTGGTTTGGCGCAGCGGCGCCGCGAACTGCTGGCGCGCCAGCAGGCGGCGGCGCTGCGTCTCCAACCAGTTCCGGTCCCTGCGGGCATTGGGGCCGCCGGCGGCAATGGTACCCTTGGGGTAACACTTGACAGCTTCACCGATGAGTGATACCATATAATACCGCGCACATATAAGAGGGTGCGACACTTCGCGCCCTCTTCACTAGGACTGAAGATAGGGGAGGATCGCTCGTTGCCGACGATCAATCAACTGATCCGTAAGGGTCGTTCAAGAAGAGTAAAAAAGTCTAAGGCACCGGCGCTGCTGTATTCATACAACGCGCTGAAAAACCAGACGCAGCGCCTGCGGGGATCGCCCCAGAAGCGTGGCGTCTGCACGCAGGTCCGCACGATGACGCCCAGAAAGCCGAATTCGGCTATGCGCAAGATCGCGCGCGTTCGCCTGAGCAACTTGATGGAAGTGACAGCGTATATCCCAGGCGAAGGACATAATCTGCAGGAACACTCAGTAGTGCTTATTCGTGGTGGTCGCGTGAAGGATCTGCCAAGCGTGCGCTATCACGTTGTTCGCGGTACGCTGGATAGCGATGGCGTCTCCAAGCGTCGCCGTGGTCGTTCTAAGTATGGAGCCAAGCGGCCCAAGCCTGGGCAGGCAGCCCCGGCGAAGGGCGGTAGGAAGTAAAGGCTGTAGAGGCTGCTAGGCACGTGATGCATGCACACGCGTAGCGCGTACACATGCCGCCGTGCCGCATCTCTACCCGATACCACCTGATCGCCTCAGGTAGGTCGGCACATCACGCATCTCCGTGAACACAGGCCACGCAGGCCCGGTTCATGGTGAGAGACGAGTGTTCTCCATGTGTAAACACACAGTTTCGCGGAGAACGACGCATGGATAGACACTCGCGTGTAGGCGTCCGTATACGATGGTAGTAAGTGGTCTTCACGATCACTCTGTTGGCCAGAGTTGCACACACTGTGCAGCGCAGCCGGCCGGTGCTACTATCGAAACGACGCCTTTTCTGGTGTTCAGAAAGGCGGCCATGGGCTCGCGGCCGTACCCCTTTTTTTGCGGGGTGCTCGCGGCACAAGAGAAATACCCTGGTTGCCCCAGGTGTGCAGTTACAGGCTTCGGGTGAAGCTAGCATGAAGCAGACAGTTCAGAGACAGAGAAAAGGGAGGCGGTAGACCTTGCCAAGACGCAAAAGAGTGTTACGTCGGCCTGATGTGCCGGATGCCAAGTATAAGAGCCGCAATGTGGCTCGCTTCATCGGAAAGTTGATGTCGGATGGGAAGCGTAGCCTGGCTGAACGTATTGTGTACGACGCGTTCAGCGCGGTTGAAGCAAAGCAAAGGCGGCCGCCGCTCGATGTATTTGAGCAGGCGCTGAAGAATGCGACGCCCAGCCTGGAAGTCAAGCCTCGCCGTGTCGGTGGCTCGACGTACCAGGTGCCGGTAGATATTCGGAAGGACCGCGGCCTGGCCCTGGCAATGCGCTGGCTGATCCGCTACTCGCGCTCCCGTACCGGGAGGACGATGGCTGATAAGTTGGCGGGCGAACTGATGGATGCCGCTGCTGGGCAGGGCGCGACTATTAAGAAACGCGAGGAGACCCACAAAATGGCAGAGTCTAACAAGGCTTTTGCTCATTATCGCTGGTAACAACATAACATGCCTAGAGAATTTCCACTCGAAAAAACTCGAAATATCGGTATCATTGCGCATATTGACGCGGGCAAGACCACGACGACCGAGCGCATCCTCTTCTATACCAAGAAGATTCACCGCATGGGTGAGGTGCATGAAGGGGCGGCGACGATGGACTGGATGCCCCAGGAGCAGGAGCGCGGCATTACGATTACATCGGCCGCGACGACATGCTTCTGGCTGGATTATCGGATCAATATCATTGATACGCCGGGCCACGTTGACTTCACGGCTGAGGTCGAGCGTTCCCTGCGCGTGCTGGATGGTGGTGTCGTCGTCTTTGATGCGGTGGCCGGCGTCGAGCCGCAATCCGAAACGGTCTGGCGGCAGGCCAACAAATATAATGTTCCCCGTATCTGTTTTGTGAACAAGATGGACCGCGTGGGCGCCGATTTCTGGCGGACCGTGGAGATGATCCGCGACCGGCTGAGCGCCTCCCCCGTCCCCATACAGGTCCCGATTGGACGTGAGAGTTCCTTTAAAGGCTTTATCGACCTGCTTGAGATGCAAGCGGTGGTCTTTACCGACGACCTGGGAACGAAGTCCGATCATACACAGGTGCCAACGGACATGGAGTCCGAGGTGGCGCGACACCATGAGACGATGATTGAGCGTATCGTGGAGACAGACGAGGACCTGACCCTCAAATATCTTGAGGGCGAGGAGATTACCAAAGAAGAATTGCTCGACGCGCTGCGGCGGGCCACTATCACCGGGACCCTGGTGCCGGTGCTGTGCGGTTCCTCACTGAAAAATAAAGGCGTGCAGGCCATGTTGGACGCGGTCATCGCCTATCTGCCCTCGCCTCTGGATATTCCCCCGCTCACCGGCATCAATCCTGATACTCAGGAGACGGTGACGCGCGAAGAAAGCGACAGCGCGCCCTTCAGCGCCCTGGTCTTCAAGATCGTCTCCGATCCTTTTGTGGGCCGCCTATCCTACCTGCGCGTCTATTCGGGGGTCCTCAACAAGAGCGCCGCGGTTGAAAATAGTACTAAAGGGAAGTCAGAACGCGTGGGCCGCCTGTTGCGAATGCATGCCAACCATCGCGAGGATATTGACGAGATTCGAGCTGGCGATATCTGTGCCGCCGTCGGGCTGCGCAATACCTTTACTGGCGATACCCTCTGCGACCCGCAGAATCTGGTAGTCCTGGAGGCTATCCACTTTCCACAGCCGGTGATCGATATCGCTATTGAACCCAAGACACGCGCCGACCAGGATAAGATGGCCATTGCCCTGGGCAAACTGGCGGAAGAGGACCCGACCTTCCTGATGCATACCGACCCTGAGAGCGGGCAAACGATCATTCAAGGCATGGGCGAACTGCACCTTGAAGTGCTCGTGGACCGTATGTTCCGCGAGTTTAAGGTCGAGGCCAACGTTGGGCGGCCTCAGGTGGCCTACCGCGAGACGATCACCCGCGAGGCGCAGGCGCAAGGCAAGCATGTCCGCCAGACCGGTGGCCATGGCCAGTACGGCGATGTCTGGATTAAGGTCGCTCCCAACGAGCGCGGCAAGGGCTTTGAGTTTATCAATGGCATCGTGGGTGGCACGATCCCAAGAGAATATATCAAACCTACCGAGAACGGCATTCGCGAGACATTGGAGAACGGTATCCTGACCGGGCATCCCATGATCGATGTGAAGGTCACGCTCTTCGATGGGTCATATCACGATGTGGACTCCAGCGAAATGGCCTTTAAGACGGCTGGCTCGCTGGCCATTAAAGAGGCTGCCCGCAAAGCTGGCCCCACCCTGTTGGAGCCGGTGATGTTGGTGGAGGTCACCACGTCCGAAGATTTCTACGGCTCTGTGATGGGCGATCTCAATGGCCGCCGTGGCACCATCCTGGGCATGGAGAGCCGGGGGTCGATGTACACGATACGGGCGCATGTACCCCTGGCCGAGATGTTTGGCTACGTGAACGATCTGCGTTCGATGACCAGCGGTCGCGCGAGTTATTCGATGGAGTTCGCGCACTACAGTCCCGTCCCGAAAATGATCGCCGAAGAAATTATCGCGAAGGCGAGTCGCTAGCGTCAGACACCCTATCCTCTTGAAGGGGATGGGTTTTATTGATGCCAATCGAGAACCAGACCGCATTTCTGGTTCTCCCCCGCAAGGGGATGGGTATTGAACGAGAACGTGCTGCTGCGGCAGCCGTTGTTTCCTCCCATCGCCTGAAGGCGTATGGGTCTCCACACCGGAGATTGTATGAAAAGCCTGGAGCCGATACCGGGGAAGCGGCCTACCAGGCTGACGGGGGCAAAGGGAGCCGAAGGGCGTCCCTACAGGTACATTTTATGGCTTGCTCCAGCAAGAACGCTGGGCAGCAATTGAAATGGAATACTACAACAACCATATGTGCCATAGCAAAGGTGCAGTCCCTGGCGCACGAACGTTTGCACTGAGCACTGAGAGGTGAGTGAGGAACATTCATGGCAAAGAAGAAGTTTGAGCGAAACAAGCCCCACGTGAACGTGGGCACGATTGGACATATCGACCACGGCAAGACGACGCTGACGGCGGCGATCACCAAGGTGCTCGCCAAAGCTAACTCGACCAACAAGTATATCGCCTTCGACCAGATCGACAAGGCACCCGAAGAGCGCGAGCGCGGCATCACCATCGCTATCGCCCACGTGGAGTACGAGACGGAGA
>JALYVR010000361.1:0-2157 GCA_030853145.1 Chloroflexota bacterium
AGGCACATCGGGTCGCCGGAAGGCCAGTTGCTCGATAGCCGCCAGAGTACCGGTCGCAGGCGGCACAAAGACCTGCATCAATAGCGCGAAGAAGCCGTATACGAGGCCCACGCATGTGGCAGCCCAGCGCCATTCCACGGCCCGCACGGCAGTGAAGAGCACCCAGGCGCTGACGAATGCCAGCAAGACGATCTCGGCGAAAATAGTCAGGGTCCCGGCGGTAAAGTCAGTGAGCAGCATAAGGATGCACATCATCACGCCCAGGGCCAGCAGGCCGCCCAGCGAGGCCGCGCGCGCTCCCCCCGCATCGCCGGTGCGTGTCGCGAGCGTGGCCGCCGACAACTGCATATAGGCCGCTCCCAACGCGACGAGACCCATCGACAGCAGAGCCATCACATGGAAGGGCGCGATCACCGCTACGTCGATGCCGTAGAGGGCGTGCCAGTAGCTATCCAGCGAGAAGGCGATGGCCGCCATCAAGCCCGCGTATCCAGCGATGTACGCGCCCAGCGACGAGCGGAAGATGCCCGCGAAACCCGTGCCTGTCTGGGCCACCACGGAACTATGCCGCGCCCACAACGTCTCGACAAGCACGCCCAGCAGCGCGGCCAGTCCGCTCACTGTCACCCCCGCGAGGATCATGATATGGGGTGGGATCAGCGTACGATCGCGCCCGATGAGCGAGTGCCACTGGATGTCCCAGCTTGTCCCCAGAATAAAAACCAGCGCGCTGAATGTGATAATTGCTCCAAGTGCCAGGCGCAGTATCCACACCGATCGCAGTGTACGCGCGGCTGGCTGCGCGGTGGATACCAACCGCGCGCCGCCGATTGCTTTTGCCATAGCTGTCGCTCTTTCTCAATATGTTTTCGTTGCTCGTCCGTAGGGGCGGCCTTACGTTCACACCTATGTAGCCCTGCCTTGCGGGCTGACTGGCGAGGCAAGCCACGCCCTACAGGTGACACCATACGTCACAATGCGTCTCATCCATTATCTACGGTCCATAAGGATGTTTTGTTCCATCTCCAGGACTCGCCGGGATGAGGTAAAATACATACATATGGATAATACTATATTTACACAAGAATAGGAAGTTGTAATCATGCCAGAAACACCTACTTCGGAGGCCGCCGCGCGGTTGCAGGGCTTCGATGAGTTTGTGCGTGCGATCATGCAGGAATGGCAGGTGCAGGGGCTGGGCATCGCTATCGTCAAGGATGACGAGGTATTGCTCGCGCGTGGCTTCGGGCTGCGCAATGTCGATAGCAAACTGGAAGTGACGGCGCGCACACTCTTTCCCATCGCCTCCTGCACGAAGGCCTTCACGACGGCCGCCATGTGTACCCTGGCGGACGAGGGCAAGCTGGATTGGGATGCCCCCGTCAGAACATACCTGCCGACGTTCAAGCTCTACGATGCCTTCACCAGCGAGCATATCACGCCGCGCGACCTCGTCACGCACCGTACGGGTCTGCCACGACACGACCTCATGTGGTACAACTCCACGGCCACGCGCAAGGAACTCTTCGACCGCTTGCAGTACCTTGAGCCGACGAAAGATCTGCGCGCGCTGTGGCAGTATCAGAACCTGATGTACATGGTGGCGGGCCATCTCGTCGGCGAGGTATCCGGCACAAGCTGGGAAGATGTGGTGCAGACGCGCATCTTTGACCGGCTCGCTATGAGCAGCAGCAACTTCTCCATTGTACAGACCGCTCAGGAGGCCGGCGTCTTCTCTCATCCCTATAAAGAGGAGAAGGACGAAGTGAAGGAGATTCCCTTCTATGCTGCCGAGGGAGCCGTCGCGCCTGCCGGGGCCATCGTCTCCTGCATTGCCGATATGAGCAACTGGCTGCGTATGCACCTGAAGCGGGGCAGGTACAGCGCCGAGCAGGTGATCTCCGAGAGCCAGGTAGCGCAACTGCATACACCGCAGATGATTATGCCTGAGTCGAGCAAGTATCCGGAGACGCCGTATGTCAGCTACGCCATGGGCTGGTATGTCGAGCCGTACCGTGGCTACCCGATGCTCTATCACGGCGGCAACATCGACGGCTTCAGTTCGCTGACCTCGTTCTTCCCTAGAGAAAACATCGGTGTGGTCGTGCTCACGAACATGGACGCCTCGTCTGTCCCTGAAATCCTGACCTACAACGT
>JALYVR010000361.1:2167-5671 GCA_030853145.1 Chloroflexota bacterium
CGCCTCCTCGACCTGGACCAGGTGCCATGGAGCAAGCGCCTGATGAAGGAGCATCTCGAAATCAAAGAGGCCGGCGAGAAGGGCGAGGAGAAGAGCGCCAGCGACCGCGTACCCGCTACCAGTCCATCTCATCCCCTGGCAGCCTACACTGGCGACTTCGAGCACCCCGGCTACGGCGTCATCTCGGTCACACTAGATGGCGAGCAGTTGCAGGGTACCTTCAACAACATACAATTCCCTATCACGCACTACCACTATGACATCTTCGAGTTGAAGGCCGAACGCTTCGACGCCGATCTGAAGGTCTCCTTCACCGCCAACGTCAAAGGCGACATCGATACCCTGATAGCGCCCTTCGAGGTGACCGCCAGCGATATCGTCTTCAAGCGCGTCCCCAGCAAGCAGATGCAAACCAGGAGCTTCCTGGAGCCATTCGCCGGCGAATACTCGTTGCTGGGCGAAAGCCTGATCGTGGCCCTGAAAGGCGAAAGCACGCTCTTCGTCAGCGTCCCCGGCCAACCTGTAAATTTTGGAATTCTGTGGGCGGGATTTTTGACAATTAGGTGAGCGCTTCAGCCTCTTTGACATAGCGATACAACGTAGCGCGGGAAATCCCAAGGGCCGCACACATTTCTGGGATAGAGTGACTCTGGTCAGTGAACATGCGTCGAGCCAAAGCGACTTTCCCGCTGGTTTTGAGCTTTCGTGGCCTCCCGCCGACTCGACCTCTGGCTTTGGCTGCGGCTAACCCGGCATTGGTACGCTCTCGAATGAGATCGCGCTCAAACTCGGCCAACGCTCCCATGAGATGAAAGATGAGCGTGCCACCTGGAGTCGTCGTATCGATCTGTTCGGTCAAGCTGACGAACTCGATACCGCGCTCTTTGAGGCCTTTGAGCAGCTCGATCAAATGGGTGAGTGAACGTCCTGCCCGATCCAGCTTCCACACGACCAGCGTATCTCCTGGCCGCAGATATGCCAGCGCTTCATCAAGCCCTTTGCGCTCGGCTTTGGAGCCGGTCATTTTATCGAGAAACCATTTCTCACAGCCCGCTTCTTTCAAGGCATCGATTTGCAACTGCTCATGTTGTTCCTGCTTTGAGACGCGCACATAGCCAATCTTCATACACTCTTCCTTTTGTCTCACGTTTCCCGTCAACCGGGTGAGGTTTTGAGATTCTGATTATGAGATGAGTTATGAGATTTGTCAAGAAAAATTCTACGCACGCGGAAGGGCTACAAAGCCGTGTGAGAAGGTTCACTAAATTGTCTCATCAAACGGACGATTTCGAGACGCATGTAACGGCCCAGCCTGTTGAAAAAGTCCAGGTAATCCCATCGATCTACCCTTGAAGCACAAAATTCGAGCGTCAATGGTTGCGAGATCGTAAGATATGCTCATCCATTGGAGACTTTTTCAACAGGCTGGGCCGTTTCTGAGATGACAGAGCCTGCACCAATGTGAGACACCATTCATTCTCACACCGTGTCCGAGACCTCTTCCAGTTTTTGTGCGTCCGCATCGCGTCCCATCTTTCGTAAAAGGAAAGCATAGTTCCTTCGTGTTTGTCCTATGAGAGGGTGCTCAGGACCCAGATTCTGCTCTCTGATGCGCAACGCTCTTTGAGAGAGCGGCTCCGCCTCGCTATACTTGCCCTGATCGGAGTAGAGGAGCGCCAGATGGTTAAGTGGATAGGCCACATCCGGATGTTCAGGTCCCAAGGCCTGCTCATAGATGTGCAAGGCCCGCCGGTACAATGGTTCGGCCTCCGCGTACTTGCCTTGATCCTGCGCCAACGTCGCCAGAGCATGCAATGTGCTTCCCTTAGAGGGATGTTCAGATCCCAAGGCCTGCTCATAGATGTGCAAGGCCCGCCGGTACAATGGTTCGGCTGACCTATAGCGTGCGCGACCGTGGAAATACGATGCTACCTCATAGAGGAAAAGTGCTGCTTTCTCATTGATGATTTGGTAGCCATCAATGATCTGTGTTCCTACCATTGCTTGTGTCAGCAACCGTTCACAGAGAGACCAGGTCGCATGTTCCGGGCTGGGAAATGAGGCAGTGATCACCAGCAGTGCTCGCTCGGCCCAGGTTCGTCGTTCTTCCTGCTCCAGGGTATCTTGGAGCACCGCCTGCACGAGTCGATGCAAGGAGAGCATCCTCTTGCTGGGATCACGTCGCATCAGCGAATAGGCTCGCAGAGCTTCAATCGCCTGATTGCGTTGAACGGCATCCGAGGCCACAGGAGCCAGCACTGGTCCAAGTACTGATGCATCCGCTGTCAGGATCTCTTCCGCAATGGCATCAGGACCCAGAAACGCACACAGGCGCAACAGGTCGGCAGCAGCAGGATTCCTCTCCTGGACCCGCTCAAAGGAGAGGGACCACCCTGTTAGTTACAGTACACACTGCATGAGCACTTTCCTTTAGCTCCGTTGTCTTCACAAGCCGCATTGCCCACCTCTCTTTTACTACCATGACATCTGTGTAGCATACATTGATAAAGTGCGCTAGACAGTATTGGGTGTATCGTGCTATCATTCTCCCAACATGAGGCGAAAGTAGAAAGGGAGGGTGATGCACATGCGCGCGAAAGGACGCAAGCAGGGTCGTTTTGTCTCGCTGAGTGGCCTCAAAAAACTTGCACCACCTCCTGGGAGCCAGTACCCCCTCCTCATTGTCGATGCCACTGGGCTTCCAGTGTTTTTCTTGTGCGAGTGGTATCGCCGCCAAAAAGAACTTGATCCTGGGAGAACCGCTGATACCTATCTCGATATGGCTCTACCGTGGGCGGGCTTCTTGTTACGTCGGAATTTGCGATGGAACGATGCCCCTGATCGGGTGCGTGCCTCTCTCATAGAGTTTCTTCGTGATGATGTGAAGTGTCTGGTTGCCCCTGATACGAAGCGAGAAGAGAGCTTGCTGGTTGAAACAACGGGAGAATCTCCACTTTCCAAAAGCTCTCTGGGTGTCCTGCTCGCGGCATTGACAAATCTGTACGACACCTTGATCAATGCGGGCTACTACGCGTATCCCAGCCCACTGCGCTCACAACAGATGATTGCGCTCAAACGTGAGCATGTGCGCCAAGTGAAGAATGCTGGTGCCCCGGATCATGCAGGCATCCGAGGCGAAAGCTGGAGAGAGACCAACCATGCCTTCCCGACTGCTGCCTTTCGCCAACGAAGAGGAAAGGTGTGGGAGCCACAAGTGGTTTTGGAGCCCGATGAGGTGCAAAAACGCATGCGCGAAACGATTGATTTCATGGTCCAGCATGCCACCTTTCAGCGGGATCAGGTCATTTTGCTGCTTCTGCGGCAAACCGGCGCACGTCTCTCCGAAATCATTGAGATGACCGTGGGTGGCTGGAGAGCCACGCGTCGTACAGGTCGTGCCCTGGTGAAAAACAAAGGGAGCCGTGGGCGTGAGGAAAAAACTATCTACTTTACGCCGACGATTGAGCGACACTTACAGCAGTATGTTCGGACTGAACGGGCTAG
>JALYVR010000362.1 GCA_030853145.1 Chloroflexota bacterium
GGCCAGCGTTCCTAATATTGTGTAATCCCATTAAATAGAATAGAATGAATATGGCCGGGACGCGATTCACTTTGCCTACGTCCATCATATCATGTATTTGAACTCGTTTGGAGACGTTTGATGAGCGAAGACGAGACTAATTTCGATCTATCCATGCATATCACCCCCGAACGACTCAGAACGTTTTTCCAGCCGCGCAGTATCGCCCTCGTTGGCGCCACCGACAACTCGCGCTGGTCTATTTATACCTTCCAGAACCTGAAGAACTCGGGCTATCCGGGTCCCATCTTTTGCGTGAACCCCCATTACGAGCGCGTCCACGGCGAGCCAGCGGTGAAGCGGCTCGGCGCTATACCCCAAGCGGTAGACCTGGCCTACATTATGGTTCCGACGCAGCAAGTCTACCCGGTCCTGCAAGAGGCCGCGGCGGCGGGCATTCGCAACGTCGTGATTTTGACATCTGGCTTCAGCGAGATGGGCAGCGAGGGCCAGGAGCGCGAGCGCCAGATTCTGGAATTCGCGCAGCAGCACGATATCGTCATGCTGGGACCCAACGGCAATGGTTTCGTCAACGTCACCACCGGCACCACGCCGTATGGTCTGCTTCTGCCGGTGCCACTCAAAAAGGGCCCGGTGGGCGTGGTCTTGCAGAGTGGAGGACTGACGAGCATCGTGATCTCGCAGGCCCAGACGCGACATGTCGGGTTGAGCCTGCTGGTGTCCATGGGCAACGAGACCATGCTTTCGGCCACCGATGTAATGGACTACCTCATCGAGGACGAGGCGACGCAGGTCATTGCGGTCTTCATGGAGTCGATCCGCCAGCCCGCCACCTTTCAGCGCCTGGCGCGCAAAGCCCTGGCGTGCAAAAAGCCCATAGTGGTCCACAAAGTAGGCAGAACCGACCTGGGCGCGCGCGCGGCTCTGGCCCACACCGGTGCGCTCGTCGGCAACGACGCTGCTAACGAAGCTATGTTCAAGCAACTGGGCATTATTCGTGTTGACTCGCTGGAAGATCTGATCATCACGGCAGGCCTGCTGGGGTATAGCAGGCCGCTTTCCGGGCGGCGCATGGGGGGAGTGACGCCCTCTGGGGGCGCCTGCGATATTCTCGCTGACCGCGCGCACCAGGAGGGCGTGCTGGTCCCAGATTTCGCGCCTGAGACGGTCCGTGGCTTGCAGCAGGTATTGCCGGAGTTCGCGAACATCCATAACCCTCTGGATGTGACGGGCTATATCGTGGTTGACCCTACCTTGCAGCGACATGCCTTAGAGGTCGTGATCGACGACCCGAACTTCGACTTTATTGTATATCAGAGCGAGCCGCTGCGCGTCGAGCCGCAGGCGCCACTATTGGAGCCATACCTGGAGTCGTACCGCGCGCTGGGTACGCTGATCCGCCAGGCGCATATCCCTATCATCGCGCTCTCCACGACCAGCATGGACCTATCCCCCTTCGCGCGTTTTCTCTCTGATGAGACGGGCATATACGTTGCCGGCGGCATTGAGCACGGTATGACAGCCCTGGGACGTGCCCTGTGGTGGTACGAGATATCCCAGCAGGAGGCAACCAACCGGGCGCCAGAGCCTGAGGCTGTTCTCGCGCCTGCAAACCTGCCTGAGCCAACAACGGGAATCTGGCCCGAATATAGCGCGCGCGAATTTTTGCGCGCGCATGATATCCCCGTGGTGCCGGGCATACTTGCCACCAGCGAGCAGGAAGCGGTGAGCGCGGCGCACACGCTCGGCTTCCCGGTCGCGTTGAAGGTTCAGGCCCGCGAGATCGCGCACAAAAGCGATATAGGCGGCGTCCTGTTGCATATCGCCAGTGATGACGAGGTACGGCGAGGTTTCCAGACGATCATGCACAATGCCGGCGCGCGCGTCGCCAGCGCCGCTATAGACGGCATCCTCGTCAGCCCGATGCGCCCGGCGGGCCTGGAGATGCTTGTGGGCATCATCCGCGATCCATTGTGGGGGCAGGTGCTTGCCGTCGGACTGGGCGGCATCTGGGCCGAGGTCCTCAAAGATACCAGCGTACGCGTGCTGCCGGTTTGCCGCGCTGACATCCAGCAGATGCTCTCCGCGTTGCATGGCGCGCCCCTGCTGCAAGGGACGCGCGGGCAACCACCTGTCAATATCGAGCTGCTTGTCGATACTATCTTCCGCATCGCGCAGGTGGCCCAGGCAGTGCGGGACCGCCTGGAGGTGCTGGAGATCAACCCCCTGCTGCTGCATGGCTCAAGCGTCGAGGCGCTGGATGTGTTGATGGCGTGGACGGACACAGAGAAGCCTCAACGTGGCATCTGATGTATGCATGCCCAAACGCACGGGGTTAGTGATTGTCGATGAGGCGACCAATTGAAGATAGCCGGACTTGAGCAGATCCGTGATATCTATGAGCGGGGGAAATTCCGCGTCATTCGCTGCCTGTTGATGCAGGTCGAGCGCAATTTGGAGATCAATCAGATGCGAACTGTCGCCAAAGAGGTAGTTGAAGTGGCGCGGGAGAATCTGGTGTCTGGGCAAGCCTGAACAGGTGAGGAGAAGAATCTCACAATCGTTCGTTTCTTGCGACCAGAGGGATCAGAAGGCAGAAGCGTCTTGATTCTGATCCCCTGAACACAGACGAGGACCTTTAGGCCCGATGATGTTCCATAGAGATCCTGATCATGAACTTTTCTCCGATCTGTTTTCCCGTTCTGTCTCCTGCGAGCGGAGAGGGAGCAAGAAGGCACGAATGTCCTCGGCCAGCAGTTCTGGTACTTCAAGGGCTGCGAAATGACCACCACGGGGCATCTCGGTCCAGCGTGCGACACGCAGGAAGCGTTCGCCCAGTTCGCGCGGTGGATAGGTCAGATCTTTAGGGAAGGTAGCAACTCCTGCTGGGACTTCGATGTACTGTCCTACCGAGAGTTGCGGTGCCGATTGGAGACCGTCCTCATGATATAAACGCACGCTCGAAGAGATGGTTCCCGTCGCCCAGTAGATCATAAGATTGGTGAGCAGCTCATCTTTGGTGTAGCTCTTCTCGATCTCACCGTCGCAATCGCTCCACGCGCGGAACTTCTCGACGATCCAGCCAGCCACGCCGACGGGTGAATCCGAGAGCGCGTACGAGATTGTTTGTGGTTTGGTGGTTTGCAGAGCAGCATAGGCACCCTCCTGGAAAAACCACATCCCAACGGAGCCGAGGAAGCGACCTTCCGCAGGCGAAGGGTTCGGCACATCAGGAGGAAAGGCGATCTCTCTGGGGAAGCCAATGTCAGTGAGATGGATACCAAGAACCTGCTCAGGGTGGGCCAGGGCCAGCAGGCGCGTGACACGACTGCCAATATCGCCGCCTCCGACAGCATAGCGTTTGTAGCCAAGCACCTCCGTCATCAACGTCGAGAGCAGCGAGGCTGCGCGAAGCGACTTCATACCGCCAGGGAAATGAGGACGGTCCGAGAAGCCGAAGCCCGGCAATGACGGCACAATGACGTCAAAGGAGTCAAGAGGGTTACCGCCCACGCTCTCAGGATCGGTCAAAAGAGAGATGATCTTGTGGAAACGATAGAATGAATCCGGCCAGCCGTGGATCAGTAGGAGTGGCGTTGGGTGGGGTCCTTTGCCCCGCACATGGAGAAAGTGGAGACGGCTTCCGTCGATCTCCGCACGAAATTGTGCAAACTGGTTGAGCTTTGCCTCCTGTGTACGCCAGTTGTAGGAGTGCTGCCAGTAATCCACCAATTCCTTCAAGTAGTCCAGATTCGTGCCATAATTCCAACCAGCATGCTCCGCCTCATCAGGCCAACGCGTCCGTGCCAGACGCTCGCGCAAATCATCGAGGGTAGCTTGTGAGATGGCGATGGTGAATGGTTGAATACTCATATGTATGTATTTCCTCCTTTTGATTGTCTCTTGTTCTTTCATAAAGATAGTATATCTTTGAATGAGGACAGAATCAGGCCTTGTTCAGCCGAAACTAATGAATATCATCACTCAGCTTTCTCAAGCATCAAGAAGCCTCTCCGAGTTTGCGGCAGACGTATCTTAAACACGGTCGTTAAGTGAGATATATTGCTCTGCTTTTCTAGTTGGGTACTTCCCACATTCAGGCCCTTCTTGACGAATCTCAAAACTCATCTCATAATCAGAATCTCATATGGTCAGGCGATTGACGGGAAACCTGAGACAAAAAAAGGCAGAATGAGATGGAGATCGGTTATGTTCGTGTTGAGGAGGTTTCGTTGGATGATTTCCGAGTGGAGGGTGACCATGCTACTCAATGCCATCTTCGAGACAGCGTTCACAGACCAGCCCGGCGGGGGAGGAGGGAAGGAGCTCTTCACCACAATGCTCGCAAACGCGCTCCTGGTCCACCCACAGACCTGTGTTCGCGAACAATTGAATGGCTGCCCTCCATCTTTTTACGCGCGGGTTATCGTCTTCCAGAGGGCCATCGTCATCTACAGGATAGGCCGGCTCATTCCCGCTGAGAAACCCCTGTACCCAATAGCGAGTTGCCAGCGAGCACTCTAGCATCTCTGACTTTGACACGCAAAACCCTGCTTGTTGCCTGGGACACCAGGCAGCCATGCGACCATGAAAGGTATGGGGGTTGCCCTGCAGAAAATGTTTTTCGTCGCACCATTCCTGGGTAAACCAGAGTTGCTCGTCATATTGAGGCTGTGCCATCGTTGCAAAACTCCGATTTCAAACTCATTTATCAGCGAAAGACGTAGATGCTTGCTTGCCTGGTGAATGCTAAGAGAGGGAGAATGCGCGCCTGAGATAGACCCCATAATTGTCATTGGCATCCACGAGTCTGTGGAAAGCTGAAGCCAGTGTCAGCCATGCAGCGAACGTCCCTATTCCTGCATGCAGCGCGGTGCCACCATCGCCTCCCCGCATAAGGCCTGGTTCGGCACAAAACTCCCAGTGATAGGGATAGCGAGCGATCAACAAGCCGAAGGTGTTCTGTTGGAGATGCAGATCCCATCCAGCCGCTTTCTGACGGCCGAGAGCGGGGATAGAAAAAGGCGGCGTCATATCTCCCCAACGGAACAGCGTGCGCGAACCAGCCGCACATGCATACTCCCATTCATCAGAAGTAGGGAAGCGAAGCCCTTCACGCGAGAGACGTTGGAGGGTTTTCTTATAAGAGATAAGTGCCGGAGATCTTGTCCACCCGCCCGCCTTTCCCAGCGTTTCATCGAAGACCGCGGCTGGAGAGAGAGGAAGGGCAAGCACTTCGAGGAGAAACGGCTCAAGACTGATGTGTCGCAAGGGCGTCATCGTCAGATCCAGAAGGGCAGCGAGTGTCCCGGTGAACATGCCGGTCTCCTGCGTCTCCTTCACCCAACTCGCTTGTTGCTGCTGGTCTGGCACAAATGGATGCTCCCGGTCATAGCCCAGCGTGGCCTGACCTCCTGGAATGAGGGCGAAAAACCCCTTATAGTAGCCTTCAGGCAGACCTGCCCACTCAAAAATGGCGATATGATGCTTCTGATCGCTGAATGAGCAGGTTTTGATGATGTGAAAACGAAACGAGGCGGGCAAGATGCGATCCAGATCACGAGTGATCTCTTCACATTCTGCCAGTGAGAAGCGGTCCCATTGCTTGAGCAGAAGCTGTGCTTTGAAGGATGCGTCCAGTTTCTGCAAAATCATGCTCCTTCCTTAGAAC
>JALYVR010000363.1 GCA_030853145.1 Chloroflexota bacterium
TTGCAACCCCGCTTGAGAAGGGGATCGAACGGCTCTCGAACGCCCGTTCGAAAAATTTGGGGTAACTCATGGAAGGGGGAGGAGAGCAACGCAGGGAACTGCTGTCTGAAAAAACGCCTGATCGCGATCTATTACAATAGAGGGATATAAGTAACTGCATAGCTTATGCGCAACAGGAGAGAGACATTCATGACAACTCAGCCTGCAATCTTCCTGCCGGAGCAGCGCAATCCGTTCTTTACTGGACGTGAGACGGTGTTGGACCATCTTCATGTAACGCTCTGCCAGCAGCATGTCGTAGCGCTCAGTGGCCCCGCAGGCATGGGGAAAACGGCGCTTGCCTTAGAATATGCCCGGCGTTTCGCCCAGGAGTATCACTGGATTCTCTGGCTGGACGCATCAAGTAGCGAAACGCTGCTGGCCGATATCATCGAACTGGCCCCCCGGCTTCCTTTGGCCATCCCCGTCAACGAGCAGAACCTGGCCCACGCGCTCCCGGTCTTGCAGGAGTGGTTAGCGAGCCAGCAGCAGTATCTGCTGCTCCTGGATAACGTTGCCGGGACTACTCCGACGGCACTCTCTGATCCCATCCATGGTCATATTCTGTTACTCACTCGCGCGCAGGTTGCCGACCCGTCTATCGCGCACATCAAACTTAACGCGCTCAATGAACAGGATGGCGCGCTCTTGCTGTTGCGTCAGACAGGCCAGATCATGGCTGACGCGTCGATAGAACAGGGTGGTGAAGAGACGCGCGCGGCGATGGTACTGGCCCACGAACTGGATGGCCTACCGATAGCGCTCTATCTGGCCGCTGGATATATCAAATCTAGCGGCGGCAGTATGCAGGAGTATCTCACGCTGTATCGCGATTATGCTGCACGCCTGGTTCAGCTCAATGTATCGAAGGATCGCTATACAGATGCTATCGCTATCACCTGTAGCCTCCCGGCTATACGTTTGAGGCAGACATCCCCCAGCGCCGCCGAACTCCTCTGGCTCTGTACCGTTCTCGCGCCGGCGGCTATCTCGCAGGACCTTTTTGTCCAGGGAGCAGCCGAGTTGGCCCCGGCGCTGCAAGAGATCGCGCACACTCCTGCGTTGCTGGATGAAGCGCTGGTTCTCCTGTGTTCCTTTGGACTGCTGACCGTTCAAGAAACAAACCGCACGCTGAGCATGCCGCCAACGGTGTGGGAAACGTTGTACCAGGCCCAACCATCCTCCAAACAGCAAAGCCTGGTAGAGCAGGCTTTGCTGGCCTTGTATCACTTGCTTCCAGCGCAAGAACAGGCCGCGCCTGCTGCTCGCCTGCGCACAGCGGTCCATATCCAGCGCCTGGCGGCCTTGAGTTCGATATGGACCTACTCGTCTGAATCAATCGCTGAGGTGTTCTGTTGGGCCGCCTCCCTGCTCTGGGAGCGGCAGCTTATCCAGGAAGCGGAGATGCTCTTGAGAAGATCGCTGGCGATCTGGGAACGCACGTTAGGCTTCGCGCATCCCACAGTAGGCACCGTGCTACAAAACCTCGTCACTTTGAATGCGCTGTTGAAAAACTATAGCGAGGCCGAAGCGCTGTCACAGCGCGCGCTTCTCGCTCACGCGCGCGCGCTAGGAGCGACGCATCCCGCTGTCATCAGTAGCCTGCTGGACCTGGCGCGCATCTATAGCGCGCAGGGGAAAGTCAGGGAGGCGCAGGCCTGTTATCAAGAGGTGCTCAAAATCGGCGCATACGCATCCATCAAGGAACAGCCGCTCCTGGCTACGGCGGCCAGCGAACTGGCTGCGCTCTATGCCGGAGAAAAGAAATACCAGCAAGCGGAAGCATACTATCAGCGCGCTCGCTCGCTCTATGAAACGACGTTGGGGCCGGAGGATAGCCAGATGCAGGAGTGTCTCGAAGGCCTGGCGGCTGTCTATCTGCAACAAGAAAAACTCGCTGAAGCTGAGGAGCTGCTCCAGCGCCTGCTGACAGCGAAAGAGCACACCTTGGGAGCAGAACACGCTGATACGCTAGCTATTGTCCAGAAGATAGCTCTACTTGAACTGGCGTTGGAGCAATGGGAGCAGGCTGAACAGACATATCAGCGCCTGCTCGCGTTCTATGAACATACCCCCGGCCAGGAATACGCTGAATTGTTGTCATGCCTGGACCAGGTAGCTATGTTGTATATTCAGCAAAACAGCTTTGAACAGGCCGAAGCTGTGTTACAGCGTGCATTGAATACAAGAGAGCAGGTTCTGGATCTGCATCATCCCGATATCGCTGCCAACCTGGTGAAGCTGGCGGAGCTTTTCCTGCTGCGCCATGATCCTGAGGCCGCAGAACCGTTGTTGCAGCGCGCGCTTATCAGCTACACGCAAGGACCCGCACCCGACCTTGTGGCTATCTCCATCATCCTCGATAATCTGGCCGTAGCCTCGGCGGAACGCGGGGAGGCAGAAGAGGCCGCGTCTCTCTCTGAAAGCGCCCGCTCGCTTCGCGAACAGGTTCTGGATAGCTGAAGAGGGGAAGCTCTATCGGCCTTGGAACAGGGCACCCGCAAGGGAGTGCCCCTACATGTCTGACCTTGCGATCGGCGCTCTCGTTCGAATGACCAGATGGATGATGGAACCTGCCATGGGTGCTGGTCCCCATCGCCGCGCCATCTTCCCTTGGTCAGAGATGTAGGGGCACTCCCCGGGTGCCCTGTTCCCTGCTCCCTTACGTGTACGCCTATGAGGCCAGCCCCGTCCTACAGAGATAGCCCATATCCCGTTAATGAGTAGGGCTGGGACCCGGCGCTGGCACCGGCACTGGTATAATAGGAGACTTACCGGGCGTCACTGTCGGCGTAAGGTTAGCTGTTGGCGTGGGCGTAGCTGTTGGCGTGGGCGTGGGCGTGGGCACGGGAGTGGGCAACAGCACTGGCGGCTTCACCGTGGGCGGCAGGTGTGTGGTGGTCGTCTTCCCGGTGGTATCTATCACGGTCACTATTGTGCCCTTGTTTGTTATCTGCACTATCTCCACCGTGCCGTCAGTTTTCTTCAACATCTCTGTTGTGCCGCTCCCCGATGTTATGGTTGTCAACGATGTACCGTCCTGCTCCGTTATCGTGACCTCGGTTGTACCATTGGGCAATTTCTGGGTGACTTGTTTTGCGCCATTGGGCAGTGTTTCTGTCTTTATATCGCCTGGCGAGGATGAAGGTCCTGATCCTGGCAAAAATTTGTAGGAGGCGATGTTGACCGTCTGGCCAATGAGCGTTTGCGCTATGGCGTTTTCAGGAAACGGCAAACCATCAAGGGCATAGCCCGCAAGAGTAGAAGCCAGACCGCCGGTCGCGAAAGGACCCCAGAGCCAGTGACCGGATATAAGCGAACTAAGAATATTATTGGCTGCGCCAATGCCGTAGCCAACAAGCAGCTTGGTAAGAAATTTTTTCCGCCATGGTGCGCTGGGATCGCGCCACCCTTTTCCGCCGCCGCCATTATCGCCCCCATTACCATTGTTGCCTCCATCACCATTGTTGCCTCCATTACCATTGTTGCCTCCATCACCATTGTTGCCTCCATTACCATTGTTACCTCCATCACCATTGTTACCTCCATCACCGTTGCTACCGCCGCCATTGTTACCCCCATCGCCATTATTGGTGCCGCCGCCATTATCGCCGTTCCCTGTGTTGGAAGGTTGACCGTCGTTATTGCCCGTGGGGTCGCCTTCAATATCTTTCGTAAGTGACTGCTTATTAAACTGGGGTTGCGGATCGCCCGGTTGAATACCGGTGCTGCATACACCACCGATACTGATGCCATCAATGCTCTTGCTGATCGAGCCCGCGGAGATAGTGATAGCGGCCAGGGCAGTCACCAGCCCGTTGATCTGCCCCTGGATTTGTGAGACCACCTTTGGATCTACCGTGGTTGATTTCTGTTGATCGGTCTGAGCCGTCTGAATGGCCACCATGCCAGTCTGGATAGCCGGCAAATATTCGTTGATGGTGCTACTTAAAGAGTTGAGCTGACCAACCGTGCCCGTCAAAGCGTCGTGGGCTTTTGATCCATCTTTGGTCGTGCCACCCCAGATGGTAGCCAGCGCCTGTATCTCCTGCCCATGAGAGGCGGATACAATGGACGAGACGGCATTGCCCACAGATTGCGCGGTGGACTGTATCCCGCTTCCGGAGGTTTTCAGTGTTCCCGTCGTGGTATCGATGGCACTCACAACGTTCTGAAGTTTCTGCACAATAGCGGGATCTACATTTGGAATGGTGATGTTCAGGCCTGATGACATCCGATGTCCTCCAGTGGATGTATTTTACAGCAACGTATCGAGACGCGTCACCCGCGTAACTTTACCATGACTCTACCAGCTCTCAGTAGCAGGCCGCGCTTATTAGGCAGCCGCCAATAAAGCCGCCGCCGCTACACCAGCTCCCGCATCTGATCCACCCAACGTGAAAGGTGTCAGCAGAATGCCTCCGCCTATGATCACTACAACGCCAGCGCCTATCGCGAACGCCCGGCCATGCTGGGCCACGAAGTTTACTACCTGGCCGCCGGTAGCATTCCACGCGTTCGAAAGACCGTGCGTAAAGTTGTCCCAGGGGCTGGTGTGCTGAGTAATATGCAAGGAGAGGTGTGTGACTGAAAGGGGGTATCCTCCCGCAGGAGGTACATGGACGACAGGCATGGTCCCATGGGTCTCAAAACCGGTGTAGTAGGATAGCTGGTTCTCTATTTGCTTAAATGTAGCCGCGAGCGCGCTATCCAATGTCTCAAATGCCTGTGCCGCGATCTCCAGACCTGAGCCAATGACGGTCAGGCCGGTGGCAAAACATGCCAGCGTACTGAGCAAGCCCTGACTAAAATGCTCTATTGACCCTGCAACTCCGCTCAAAATGTCTACAGCAACCAGGGCATTCGCCAGGTCTGTAATCGATGAGTTGACGCTCTGGCTGAGATTTGAGGTATCAGAGGACCCGTTTTTCGCAACGGGCGATGCGCTATGCATCTGCGTTGGATGAACTTCGATGATACCATCAGTCATGGTGTTTTCCCTCCTTCTGCTAGATTCTAAACTGTATATTTTTCAGTCAGCAAGAAGTTCTTTGGCATCTTTACTACAAATAATAACCAAAATCTCTTCTAGTGGCAAGTCGGGAAGGAGAAAAAAAGGGGCTATCAGGGGGCTATTGTGAGATTCGTTCTCCTAACCCCAGGTTAGCATGTATTACTTCGTAAGCATCTCCTGCGCCAGGCGTTGAAACACTTCCGCGTTGGGGATGAAGTCATGAAACCAGGCGAACCTGGCACCTTTGCGTTTGATAAGCACCTTGCCTGCCGGCTGAACTTGAACGGCCAGCACCTCGTGCCACGGGACTACCTGGTTCGTGCGAGTGATCTTGATGCCGGCTGTATTCATCACCAGCGCGTCAAAAGGCACGTCCTTGCCGGCCTGAGAGGTTTCCCGCGCCTGCGTCAGTAGCAAAGGCATAGCCTGCCGGGTGATATTCTCGAAAAGAACGCTAGAATCACCTATACTTGATGTGAAGCTGATGACTTGTCCATCACCTCCCTCAATGCTATAGTGATCTGTATGAGTCGTATTATATGTATAAGGCACGCTATGTCTGAGATACCTGATCTCATGCATGCGTATCAGGCG
>JALYVR010000364.1 GCA_030853145.1 Chloroflexota bacterium
GGCTTCATCCGAGGTATCAGAGAGAAGAGGCAGCAGGGAGAACATATCGATAAGGTACGGCAGCAGATCAGGAACTGCCATCTTTGCGCTCCCGATCAGCGTTCGCCTGGATGAACCCATCACTTTATTCCTCATGCCCCCCAGCTTTCAACGAAAACCTATGTATGTAGGTATTGCCCCCTCACACAGGCATCCACTGCATCCTCTTTTCCCTCAATACGACGATACAATTGCACAAGTCGCTTCGCTTCTTGCTCCCAGCGAAACTCATGTTTCGCCACGTATAAAGCGTTGCGGCGCATCACCGCCAGGGCGGCAGGATCTGCCAGCATGGCATTGATGGAGGCGGCGATATCCGTGGGCGCCAGCGATGGCACAATACGACCGGTGCGATAGGTTTTGATAACCTCCGCGATAGCATCTAGGGGAGCAGAAAGGATAGGTAAACCGGCCATAAGATATTCAAATAATTTGTTTGGCATACACCAGCGCACATTCAACGAGGTATTCGACGCGTAAACAATCAAGCCGATATCCGCTGAAGCGGTCCATGTGAGCAACATGTCATAATCAACAGGCGGCAGGATCTTGACGCGATCGTTCACGCCCTGACTGACAATGAGAGCTTGCAGGTCAGACACGAGCGCTTTCTTGCCTGGCCCCATAAGGACGATGACAATGCCGGGGTCCAGATGCGGCGCCGCGTGTACCAGCTTATCGAGCGAGCGGTCAGGCTGCAGAACTCCCTGGTAGAGAGCGATGCGTGTACCCGCGGGAAGGTTCAGATGCTGCCGCAGGCGATCGCTTCCCGGCACGTCTTTATAGACGGGAACATTGCGGATTACGGATACTGCTGGTACACAATAGCGCGTCGTCATCGCCAGCGCGATAGGCGGGGAGACCGTAATCACTTCTGTGCAGCGCGGGACAATGCGCGCCACGAGAAAGCCCAAAAGCGCGAGAAGCCAGCGCGGCCGAATGTTCATATCGCTCAAAGGAAGTTCATGAGCGTCAAAGACGAGCGGCTTCTGGCGCAGGCTGGCCACGATATAGCATGGCAGAAGCCCGGATACATCGTGAGCATGGTAGATATCCGCCGGTGTTCGTAGCAACAGATAGGTAGCGCGTAGCAGTATCTGGGCGCCTCTCAGAAGCGCCCGTCGCTTGAAACGCGTGCTCAAAAATGCGCTGGGCATCATAATATGCTTCAGCCAGACCCCTTGCACCTCCTCCTCAACAGAGCCATCAGGCGCGCTTTCAACATCTACAATTGAAACGTCGTAGCCAGCAGCTCTAAGCGTGGTGGCTTCACGCATTACCCGTACATCGGAGCGCGCCGGCCCTAAGACATGCATACAGACGCTAGCAGGCATAAGCTACATCCAGGTTCAGATCCTCATCCAGATACGTCGTCAGCATAACGCTCTGCCCGCTGCTGGTGAACGCTGCCCCCGCTGTCTTGAGCGCCGTCGCGCACGCTGGCAACCCCACCTGGAGATGCAGTTGCCACTGCACGCCCGCCTGCCGTTGAACAAGATAGTGGTACTGCCAGCCACGGCCATCCCTCACAGCCGCGTGTGGCACCGTCCATTGCAGCGTAATCGTATGCGTCAGGCCGTAGGAGAAGGTGAAAAAACCGGCCCATACCTCTCGTCCAAAGGCCTCGCTTGTGCCGTGAGGCTGCCAGCCATTCTGGGATAGCAGCGTGCTTCCAGGCGGGACGTAGACGCGTACATAATCTCGATACAGCCCGGTCCCATACACGCTCCCCACGCTGGTCCACGCGTACTCGATGCTCAGGTGGTGCGTGACGGTCCCCTCTTCATCGATGCTCACCTGGTCATGCATCGTATCGGTAATAAAGTGGTTGGCTTTATTAGGAGAGACATTGGCATCCACTTGCAAGAAACTATCGCCTGCCGGCGCTTGAATCGCGGTAGCAAGATGCAGGCGTTGCAGGATATCTTCCGCGCCCATGGCGTTGAAATAGACCTGGACATCCTTTGAACGCAGGGAGTTTGCCAGTAAGGGCAGGAGCCTGGGAAGGATGCTGGGCGCAAGTTGTTGTGTGCGGGCCAGAAAGTGTTCAGCTAACAGTCCGGTAAAGCGTTTGCGCTCTGACGAGTGTCCGTCGGGAGAGGCAATAAAACTGCTGCCCTCGCCTGCGCGCCCCAGTTGGTGAAAGTGAATGCGATCAATCAGGTTTTGCGCCGTCACCGTCTCGTTATACTCAGGAATGTAAATCGGTCCCGTCATCTCAAGCATGCGCTCAATGAATACCGGTGTGATCGCTATGACGCCTTGCAGGGGATCTTTTCCGCCTTCACGCGCATAGTTCTGCTCGGCATAGCCGGCGGCCGTCGGAAAGTCAGCATCTAGATTGGAATCCCGCAGGCTCCACCCCGCTGGCGACAGGTAGTGCGAAAACCAGGAATACGCGGGCGGATACGGGATCAGTGCGCTGGCAACACCATGGGGCTTATCAATCAGAAGCACATCCATAATATGAGCACTCGTAAGCCGTCCGCCTGTAAGAGTCGCGATGCCATAGTTCCCAATGAACCCCCCAGCAGGTCGCAGTTCCGTGGAGTCCAGCAGCTCTACGAGATAGTGGGCTGGCGCGCCAACACCCAGAAGCATAGGCATCACATCTATGAGCTTGCCAATAGTGCCAAGCCACGCTTGTATCGTGGGTATCTCTCTCTGGAAGAGCGTAAACATGCTGGCGATGTGCGGATCAAACTGCAAGGCGCCGGGCTGCACCTGAGAGGCCTCAGCGATGGCGCGGTCAAGCGCAGCGCTGCTTGCTTGAAAGTTTTGCTGGATGATGGTCATATCCCCCGGCGTGAGCCCTGTCCCGTGAGCGCTTAATGTATCATGAGACTTTGCCAGGAACACTTCCAGCACATTGCAGGCCGCTATGCCAGCTTCAGAGAGTCCTGCTGCCATCGGCGCCAGGTGCATTGCGGCTTTCAGCCGCACGCCATACACTGGGATAGACCCACTAAGCGCCGGCAACGCGCGTAGCTCAAGATCAAGCTGATCAAACGCCGTCGCGGCGGCAGAAAGCTCAGCACGCGCCTGGTCCACGACAGAAACATCTAGCGCCTTCTGGGTCATCCCCTCCAACAATTTCTGTGCATTCCGTAAATGCTGTATGCCCGCCTGTGCCAGCGAGACATCCTTGTGGTAGTCCGCGCTGTAGCTCTGATACACATCGAGCGAAACCCCTGTCCCCACGATACATATAAGTAATAAAACTATCAGATACATTTTTTTTGAGCGCGGCATTTCTCCTTTTTCGCTACCTCTCATTTCCACCCTGCCCTCCCATTTTTACCGGCACATAATCTTCAAACGTCATCCACGTTCCTCCTGATACCAGGCTATCTGCCATGACAGAACACCACCTCAACCACCGTTCTCAAAATGATGGCCATATCAAGAGTGCATGAGCAGTGCATGATATAGTAGAGATCGTATTGCAGCTTTTGCAATTCGCGCTGGTGCAGACCCCCATAGCCATACATCACTTGCGCCCAGCCGGTCAGCCCCGGTTTAACCGCCAGGCGGCAGCGATATAACGGCTCAATCTTTTCCATTTCAGTTGCGAATGCTTCTCGTTCCGGGCGTGGCCCAATCAGGCTCATATCTCCACGCAGGATATTCACCACCTGCGGCAGCTCATCCATATGGGTGGCTCGCAACAGGCGACCAATGCGAGTCACGCGGGGATCATTGGCGCTGGCCCATAGCTCGCACCCGCCACTTTCCGCGTCGCAATGCATGGAGCGCAACTTGTACATCCGAAAGGCTTTCCTCCCATGCCCTAAGCGCATCTGGCTGTAGAAAATTGGGCCTGGCGAGTCCAGATAGATCAACACGGCCAGCAGAGGCAGCAGCACGAGCAATATCACCACACCCAGCAGCCCAAAGGCGATATCGATTGCTCTCTGCCAGCATACATAAGAAAGCGAGGTCTCCGTCTTGAATGGGAGCACCCAAGACCACTGGTCAGCCTCTACGTCAACTGGGACCGCGGCACGCGCCGGATCATAGAGCGCGGAAATGTCGTGTAGTGCATCAGGTACCATCATCCCTCTCCTCCTTCACGCGCATAAGCGGCGCACCTCCTCCACGATAATGGCCAGGTCCTGCTGGCTCAAAGCAGGATGGACCGGGAGCGAGAGCACCTGTTGGGCGGCCGTCTCAGCGACAGGGAGGGTCTCATGCTGACTCGCGATACGGAATTGCCAGGGAACATCTTGATAACAGGGCTGCCTGTGGATGGGGAGCGGGTAATGCACCGCCGTCCCGATGCCGCGCTCGCCCAGGCGTTTGACCCACTCGTCGCGGTCGCCAGGGACGCGAATGGTATATTGATGATAGACATGACGACAGCCGGGACGCGTGACTGGGATCTGCACCATGTAGCCCAGGCGCTGGCTGAGGTACGCGGCGTTGGCGATGCGCTGCTCGGTGAGTCGCTCCAGCTTCTGGAGTTGTGCCAGGCCCAGGGCCGCCTGAAGCTCGGTCATGCGCTGGTTGTAGCCCAGCGCCATATGATAATAGCGCGTCGTCTGCCCATGATTGCGCAGGAGGCGCGCACGCTCAGCAATCGCGGGATCGTTGGTGGTGATCATCCCACCTTCGCCCGTCGTCATATTCTTGGTCGCATAGAACGAGAAGGCTCCCGTCCCAAAACTGCCGACCGCTCGCCCATTGATGGTCGCCGCGTGCGCCTGGCAGGCATCTTCGATCAGCACCAGCCCATGCGCGCGCGCGATAGCCTCAAGGCGTTCCATATCGCAGGGATGGCCATAGAGATGCACAGGCAGGATAGCCCTGGTGCGTGAGGTAATCGCCGCCTCCACCAGGTCGGGATTCAGGGTATACGTATCCGCCTCGATATCGACGAACACCGGGGTGGCCCCCACCAGCAAAATGACGTTCGCGCTCGCCGCGAAGCTGAACGGCGTCGTGATCACCTCATCGCCCTGCCCAATATCGTGGGCCAGCAAGGCCAGGTGCAGCGCCGTTGTGCCGGAGGTGACCGCTATCGCCTCCTCTACCTGGCACAGATCCGCGAAACGCCGCTCAAATGTAGCGACCGCTTCCCCTTGCGCTAACTGACCAGATGCTAAAACCTGGAGAACCGCCGCCTCTTCCTCGCGACCGAAGAGAGGATGTGCAACCGCAATCATAACCCTCTCTCCTCGCCGGTCAGACGCGCGCGAGGCCAAAGGAACACCTTGTGAACTAGAAATCTTTCCATATCACACCTCCACACCACACCAAATAGTATTTCAAGATCAGGAAAGGCGTATAGCAAATACCTGCTACTAGTATAGGATTGACCGTCAATGGCATGTTTTTAAATGCGCTGATAGGCTGATACGTTGCATCGCGCCAGACATGGCAAGGCCTTTTTCGCCCTTATTCTCTCCTATTACATGAGCTATATCAGAGCACTACTGGACCGACCACACTCATTTGGCGGGTTGGAACATGGCACCCGCAAGGGACGCCACTACACATTAACCTCCAAATGAAGGCGGTCAGAGCACTGGTGCTCTGTCAAAGTTCATGTGACAAGTTGGAAACGAAAGCGCTGCTTTTTTCGTAGCTGCGCGATGTATCGCGC
>JALYVR010000365.1 GCA_030853145.1 Chloroflexota bacterium
CGCATATCCTCGCCATTTAGTTCTACTGACGCATATCCTCACACAAGTGTCGAATTTATCCGCCAAATTACACCTGGCGCTGTGCCTGCATTGAACTTGCTACGCGGAGAGGGGGTTTTCTGGGCGCCGGGAGTGTTCTGGTGGCCAGCTACCTGCACAGACACGGGTTCCCCTGCCCTGTCTGCCCTTGCGCCGTTGGAGCGCCATGGGTAGTTTGTCCCTGTGTATTCCCCTGGCAGGCCGAGAGCAGCACCAGGAGACAGATGCTGACGAACACTACCAGTGTCTGATGATACCTCTCAGAACGCTCGATAAGCCACATAAGACTGTTTTCCTCACCTGGTATGTAGAGATAGTCCGGAGCGGTTGACCACCCGGCATAAATAAGGGCGTGATTGGTCGCCTGCCTCTGTTCATTACAACGAATACTCAGAGCGACAATTACCAATATAGGAGTTTTTGGGAGTGCGCTTACGATGCGGTTGGACGCTGCTCCAGGCGGTGAACATAGGCGACGAACTGATTGCCACGGTCAAATTCGTTGAGGAACATGCCGAAACTGGTGAAGCCGGGCGAGAAGAGCAGCACATCGCCGGGCCTGGTGAGGGCCACGGCGCTATCCATGGCGGTTGTGAAGTCGTCGAACACGCCGCGCACGGGATCGGGAACGCCAAGCTTCGTGACCTGCGCGCGCAGCGCCGGCAACAACTCATCCGTGCCGCTGCCGCCCAGGAACAGCACATCCCGGCAGCGCTGCGCGATCTGCGCGGGCCAGTCCTCCAGCGGCAGATGCTTGCTATTGCCGCCCGCGACCAGCACAATTGGCGCATCAAAGGCCTCAATGCCCACGCGCCCGGCCACCGGGGTCGTGCTGGTGCTATCGTTGATATACGTGACGCCATTCACCACAGCCACCTCTTGCAGGCGGTGGGCCACGCCATGAAACGTGCGTACCGTCCGCGCGATCACTTCATCAGAGACACCAAGCAGGCGGGCCGTCGTCGTGGCGAGCAAGATATTCTCCAAGTTGTGTCTGCCCGCCAGGGGTGTAGCGCTGAACGTGAAAGGTACAAACTCAGAGGAGTCGCGCGCGAAGCTGCCGCCGCGTTCGATACTGGTAAACCAGGTGTATGCCGGGGCCTCTTCCCCGAAACGGCGCGTCCAGGGATTATCGTAATTGAAGACCGCGATATCCTGCGGGCGCTGGTAGCGGAAGATCTGCGCCTTGGCTTCGGCATACTCCTGCATGCTCTCATAGGTGTTCAGGTGGTCGGGATAGATATTCGTCATCAGCGCGACAGACGGACTGATCGTATGCTGGGCAAAGCCTTCAAGCTGCCAGCTCGACATCTCCAGCACCACCAGCATGTCGGGGCGAATCTGGGGCAGCAGCGAGAGTGTCTCCACGCCCGCCACGTTGCCTCCCAGCAGCGTGGGTGTGCCGCTGGCGCGCAGGATCTCGTACAGCAGGGTGGAGGTGGTGGTTTTACCGCGCGTGCCGGTGATGCCAAGCGTGCGAGCGGGGCAGGCCAGCATAAAAAGCGCCAGCTCCATCTCGATACGCGCGCCATGCTCACCCGCCAGGCGCAGGTACGGCGAGGAGCGCGGAATACCTGGATTGCGAATGACGATATCGGCCCACAGAAAATCTTCGTCGCGATGCTGGCCGAGCACAAACTCAATCGGCAGGCCGGCCAGGGCCTGCACGCTGGGCGCCAGCACCTGCGCCGATTTCATATCTGTCACCCGCACAATGGCCCCCTGTTGAGCCGCGTAGCGTGCCGCGGCCATCCCTGAACCTTGCAGACCCAGACCCATCACCAGCACGCGCTTGCCACGCATATCCTCCATAGATGCTCCCCCGGACGCAACCACTGGCGTCCCTACGATAGAATAGGCTACCATCATAGCAGAATTTCTCAAGGGAGACAAATATAATCCTCCCAGGAGCGAAAACTTGCCACGCGGGAAGCTCAGCGTGTAGGATACAGTGGATACAGCAGAAAGTGAGAAAACCTATGCCTCAAACACCCCATACCGAGCAACATTTTACCGCCAGCGAGACCATTCGCGATATTGTCATTGGCATGTCAGACGGTCTCACTGTCCCCTTCGCCCTGGCGGCCGGGCTATCAGGCGCCGTAAGCACGACGAGCATTATCGTAACGGCGGGGTTCGCCGAGATCGCTGCCGGGTCCATCGCTATGGGTCTGGGTGGCTACCTGGCCGCTAGAAGCGATGCCGAGCATTACGCCAGCGAGCGCAGGCGTGAAGAAATGGAGGTCAAAGAGAAGACGGAGGCTGAGAAGGAGGAGGTGCGCGCGGTTTTTACATCCTACGGGCTGACGGCAGAGCAGAGTGACCCCATTGTGGAGGCCTTGAGCAAACAACCCACGGCCTGGGTAGATTTTATGATGCGCTTTGAACTCGGTCTGGAGGAACCCAACCCCAGGCGCGCCCTGACCAGCGCGCTCACCATTGCCGTTTCCTACATCGTCGGTGGCTTAATTCCACTCAGCCCGTATCTGCTCGTGCATGCGGCCACGACCGCGTTGTATATCTCAGTCATCGTGACCCTCATCGCGCTACTCATTTTTGGCTACATTAAGGGACGTTTTACGGGAGCGGGTCCCGTGCGCAGCGGGCTTCAGACTGTCCTGATTGGCGGATTGGCTGCCGGGGCAGCATTCCTCATCGCTCGTGCGATTTCGTAGGGCGGCTGAATAACTACGATTCGGCAACGAGGTGGATATGTTACAATGTAGGGACGCAATGCATTGCGTGGGCAGAGTAGACAAAACTAGCTAGAAATCGCAAACCTATGGAGCCAGAGCAATCAGCGCAACTTGAACTCATTCTTAGACGTATCCTGGTGGGGGCAGCGATCCTTGATTGCCCCAGCATGCGCATTCGCTATGTCAACCCGTATCTGCTCACCCTTCTTGAGGAACCCTGGCGCACCCAGGGCGTAATCGGGCAGCCTTTAGATGCGGTCCTGCCAGAGGAGATCTACACGGAGGCACTCCCGCACTTGCGAGAGGTATGCGCCAGCGAACAAAGCATCACCTTTTCTGACATCCCCTACGAAGGCTTTCTCAGCACCAGGGGACGCACCTACTGGCGCGTCTCTATGGAGCCGTGGCCAGGCTCGCGCATGACCGGGGAGCAGCCGCAGGCCAGCGAGAACGGGGCGCATACATTACTTGTGACCGTTGAAGATGTAACCACACAGGTCCGCTCGCGCCTGCTCTTGAAAGCCATCCAATATATCTCTTCGGCGATCACCGGGCCGTTCGCGCTGCCCAGCGTGCTTGACCGCATCCTCCAGGCTGTGCAGGAGATGGTCGGCTCGACGCGCTGCGCCATCCTGCTGGCCGACCAGGCGGTCGCGGATATCGACCGCGACCTGCCCGGCTTCGAGGAGCAACGGCCGGCGAGGACACAACTCGTACGGACACCCTCGCCGACAGCATCATTAGCAGCTCAGAAGGGGCTGCACCTGCGCTCGCAGGACTGGCATCCCCACCTGGGCGAGCAGCTCTTACTGGAGCATGCAGTACGCGAGCAGCGCGCCTTGATCATTGAGGACACGGATAGCAGGCCGGAGCTGGAGTTACCTATGCTCAACGACGAAGGGACGCCCAGGCGCCCCGGCTCTGTGCTATGCGTCCCCATCTTTGACCCGAGCGCAGAGCAGGTGGCGCGCTCGCGCACGCTCGCCGGCGAGGAGCGCGCCACCCCTGCTCCTGCAGGCCCGGTCCTGGGGACCATCGAAGTGTATCACCGGCGCGCTCGTGGCTTCCCCGCAGAGGAGGTCGAGTTGCTGGAACAGTTCGCGCAGCAGGCCGGGCTGGCCATTCACAACGCGCGCCTGTTCCTCAGCATCAATAGCCTGGCACGCACCGCCAGCCGTAATGTCCGCCAACGTGAGAACATTATGCAGGCCATCCCTGATGGCGTCATCATCTATGACGCGCGCTGGCGCGTGGCGGATGTCAATCACGCCATACGCGCGCTGCTGGGCTGGTCGGACGACGTGATCGGCATGCCAATCTCCAGGGCGATGGCTCACAGCATGGCTACCTTCGACGAAGTCATTCCCACCGGCCCGGCGGCTATGATGCAACTCGAACGCCGCGCCCTGGAGAGAAGCGTTGATGAGCTAAAAATCGTGGGAGCCGACGGTCAATCCTACACCATACGCCGCTCCTCCGCGCCCATCCACGACGAGCTGGGCGATATCTTTGCCTTCGTCGTGGTATATCACGATGTTACCGAGCAGGCGCGTGCGCGTGAACGTATCGAGGCCGAGGTGGTAGCTCGCACAGCGGAACTCTACGAACGCAACCAGGTATTGCAAGCCACTAGAGCGGCCCAGGCACTGGAGAGCGCGCGCATGCAGTTGCTGCTGGAGCGTCTACCCTCAGGGGTGATGCTTATCTCCACAGAGAACCAACGTATCGTGCTCGTCAACCACCAGGCGGTCCAGCTTATACGGCGCATGGGGCTGGCGGTCGGGACCTTCGCTGATCCCGATGCGGCGATCAAACAAATCACGGGCATGGATGTCGAGAACTTGCTGCGCGCAGTCCCCATGTCTGGCGCCTCCGGCGAAGACGTGCCATACGAGGAGCGCCCCCTGGCTCGCGCGCTGCACAGAGGCGAGGCCAGCGAAGCCGAACTGCACATCACGGAGCCGGGTGGGCAGACACTCTACCTGCTTGACAATGCGGCGCCGCTACGCACACGCAGCGGCACGATTACAGGCGCGGTCCTGGTCTGGCACGATATCACCAGGCTCAAGGCCCTGGAGCGTGTTCGCGAAGACTTTTTTACGACGATGGCCCACGAACTCAAGACGCCGCTTGCCAACATCCGGGCCCACCTCAGCGCCTTGCAAGCCGACGACCTCCAATGGTCCATCGAAGAGCAGCTTGCCTTCTTAAAGACCGCCGATGAGCAGGTCGAGCGCCTGGTAGGTATGATTAACCAGTTTCTCGATGCCTCACGTATCGAGGCCGGGGCCTTGCGCCTGCAATATGAAGCGGTGCTGGTGCCAGAGCTAGTGGAGGATCTTCAGGATCGCCTGGAGGCCTTGATTGCCGCCTCGAACCGGCAGCTAGAGATCCGGGTACCACCTCATTTACCCGCTGTGCGAGCCGACTACGAACTCATCATCAGGGTCCTGATCAACTTGCTCAGCAACGCCTTCCATTACGCACCTGAAGGCAGCATGGTGTACCTGGAAGCCGAGCCGGTCTTTGAGCCAGGACATACGCAACCACAGGGAGTCGAGCTGCGTGTGATCGATCAGGGACCGGGCATGAGCCAGGAACGGCAGGAGGAGCTGTTCACGCGCTTCAGCGCCTTTGCAGCGAGCAGGCGTCCAGCAGCCGACCGGCCTGGACAGCCAGCGACGACGCGACGGCGCGGCAATGGCCACTGGAGTCCGGCCACAGGTCTGGGGCTCTACATCAGCCGGGGAATCATCGAGGCCCACGGCAGCACCCTGACACTGAAAAGCAGCCCCGGCCAGGGGGCAATCTTCTCATTTATCCTCCCTGTGGTACACGTAAGCAAGCGAACATATACGTAGAGACGCTATGAAGCACGTCCGGATGAAGATGTGAGGGACGTAGTTGAT
>JALYVR010000366.1 GCA_030853145.1 Chloroflexota bacterium
GACCACTCTAAGCAAAATAAAAAATACAGCAAGTTTAGCTAACATGAAGGGTTTGCTGATGCGTACATACGCATGCTGCGGATTCTGGAGGGCAGGGAACCACAATTCGCCGGGGCGCAGAGGGAAATCGTGCATCTGCGCGCGCGCGTCCAGCGTTGGATCGAAGGCGATCTTCACCAGGTCACAGAACACATACCGAAATGACGCAATGATCTCTTGCTGGAGCGCGTAGCTGAAGACCGCCATCTGCCTGCTTACGCCGGCTGTGTGCAGAAGCTGGACGATAAGTAGACTCTCACGGGTCTGTTCGTTGATACTACGACCAATAAGCAGACCGCCAGTCTCTTCGCAAAATGTTTCTATTTCTGTTGCGCTGCTGGCTCTTGCCCGCTGGTCCTGTCTTGCCCACGCGGCCTCTTCCTGAGAAATAGAATGCCCAAGTTCAATCAAGGTAGTCATAGTGGAACTTTTTTGCCCCGATTCCTATTGATTTGCGGTTTTGATTTGAGTATACTCATGAAGGTTCTACTTTCCATAGTCTCTGGTAACCCAAAGTCTACTGAAAGCCCACCTGGCCGTGCAGGAGAATGCTGTGCCTTGCCTATGGGGCACAATACCGTCTGGGAGGAGCAGCGTGAAAAGTGGCATATACATCGGGGCATTTAGCGAGAGCGTACAGGGGTATCTTCGCGCGAGTGGGTATACTCAGAAGGAACTGGCAGATGCGCTTGGCCTGCACCCGAAGGTACTCAGCCGCAAACTGCATGGCAGCGGGAATGCGCGTCTGACGCACCTGGAAGTCCAGCGCATCATCACAACGCTGGCTCGCTGGCATGCCATCACTACCCAGGATGAAACGCTTTGCCTGCTTGAACTGGCACAGTTGGGACCAGCCCTCTTTAGCGCCGAAGAATGGCGCACGCCACCCCTCAGCGTCCTGGCATCGAAACGCGCGCAACCCATTCCTTCCGGCGACTCCGGCGCTCGTGCGCCTTCGTTCCAGCATAATCTCCCCGCTCCAACCACGCGACTGATAGGACGAGAGTGGTCCCTGGTGCAATTGCGGCAATTGCTCGCACGCAATGACGCTCGCCTGGTGACGCTCGTTGGAACCGGTGGCAGTGGCAAGACACGCCTGGCTCTCCAGGTGGCAAACGAACTGCTTGGCGCGTTTGCACAGGGCGTATGGTTTGTGTCTCTGGCTGGAGTGAGCGACCCTGCCCTGGTGCCAATGAGCATCATTCAGGCGCTGAACATTCAGCCCGCACCCAGCGTACCCCCGCTCCAGAGCCTGATCGCCTACCTGAAGAACAGACAACTCTTGCTGGTGCTGGATAATTTTGAGCAGGTAGGAGAAGCGGCAACTATCGTGGACGCGTTGCTATCAGGGAGTGCTGGCCTCAAGGTGCTGGTCACCAGCCGGGTGGTGCTGCGCCTGTATGGTGAGCACGAGTTCAGAGTGTTGCCCCTGGATGTGCCCAGTCCTCGTAGCATGCGCGAAACCTTGGAGGCGGCGCGCTACGGAGCCGTGCAACTCTTCGTTGAGCGCGCGCAGGCGGTGTTGCCGGATTTTGCTGTAACTCCTGAAAACGCGACAGTCATCGCGCAGATCTGTGCCAGGATGGATGGTTTACCGCTGGCGCTGGAACTGGCGGCTGCGCGCGTCAAGGTGCTGCCCCCGGCGCTGCTTTTAGAACGGCTCACGACGGCGCGACTTCGCGTGCTGACCGGAGGTGCCAGAAATCTACCCCGCAGGCAGCAAACACTGCGCAAAACCATCACATGGAGCTACGACTTGCTCTCTGCAACCGAACAGGCCTGGTTTCGTCGCCTGGGAGTATTTAGCGGGAGCTGGTCGCTTGAGGCCGCGGAGGCTATGATGCAGGACGAAACCGCAGACCTGACGGATGCGGTTTCCGACTCCCCGCTGGATATGCTCGAACGCTTGGTGGATAACAGTTTGCTGGTGCGCCTGCCCTTCGCGGATGAAGAGGCGCGCTTTACGATGTTGGAAACGCTCCGTGAATACGCGTTGGAACGGCTGAGCGCTCAGGGAGAGTCTGAGCGGCTGCGGGACTGGCATGCCGGCTATTATCTGAGGGAGGCTGAAGCCGGCGAGCAGGGTTTGAGAGGTCCACAACAACTCGCCTGGCTGGCCCGACTGACGGCGGATCGCGCTAATTTCCGCGCCGCCCTGGAATGGTCACTGCAACAGGCCAGGGAGGGAGGGAGGATACAGGCCCTCTCGATCTCCTGTAAGGACGCGCTTGCTGGCATCCAGAGCGACGGATTGCCTGCCGTTGAGGTATGCCAGCGTCTGGCGGCGGCTCTCAGGCCCTACCTGGAGTGGCAAGGCTCCCTGACGGAGGCCCGTCACTGGCTGGGAGCAACGCTGGAGGTGCCGCTTGAGGATGGCAGCGCAGAGACGGTGCTTGCCGCGCGCGCTAAAGCCTTGAGCGAGGACTCTCGCCTAGTGTGTTTGCAAAATAATCAGACGCGCGCGGTAGAGTTAGCAGAAGAAAGTATCGCGCTCTGGCAGCGTCTGGATGATCCGAGCGGGCTGGCGACGGCACTGCTGCACCGGGGCTGGGTCGCTCAGGCCATAGGCGAGAACGAAACGGCAAAATGTGTGTACCAGGAGGCTATACAGCACCTCTCAGCGGAGGCCAATCCCTGGTTACATGCCCAGTTGCTCTTTTACCTGGGGGCGGCGTCGGGCTTCACCGGCGACTTTGAGCAGATGCACGCGTTGTATAAACAGAGCCGGGAACTCTTCGCGCAGGTGGGTGATAGCAGCGCCGTCGCCGATGTGTGGAAGGATCAGGGTGGCATGGCGCTCCTGCAAGGCGATAGCGCCGAGTCCGTTGCTTGCTTGCTGAAAAGTCTGAAGCTGTGCTACGAACTGGACCACAAGCAATACATCACGACAGGCATGTGCCTGTTGAGCCTGGCCTTTGGCATGAGGGGGGAGCCGGACTCAGTGACGGCAAGTCTCTACTCCGCGCAAGTGCGAGGTGTCGCCGACAACTTGATGGATACGATCGGTTTGTCTCCCTGGACGGAAACCAATCCATTCGTGCAAATGATCCAGGAACAGATTCGCAGCCGCGTAGATGAAGAGAGCTGGCAAGCAGCGTGGTCTACAGGGCACGCGCTCACGATAGCGCAAGCCATTGCGCTGGCCTGTCGCCTGGGGGAAGAGGTGCTGTCCTGATCATCCTTTTCTAGCTCATTGGCGGTCTTCCCCACCTTATCAGATGGATTGCCTCTAACTATTCAGATCTCCTCGCTTAGTCCGATCTCTATAATAGACATATCAGCACTTGCCACCTGGCTGTTACCTGTTTGCCAAAAAGATACAAAGCACTTGCTAGCCTCAGACGTTGCCGGGAGCTATTCGCGGCCCTGGTTTTATTGGGCAATGCCTCTCTAAAAATGGTTGACACACCCAGTAAATCCGTAAAAGGAGGATCGAACTGAATGGATTACTCAGGTCAACAATTTGGAAACTACCAATTGATCAAATTCCTTGGAGGTGGAGCGTTCGCGGACGTGTACCTTGGTGAGCATATCTATCTGAAAAGCCTCGCGGCTATTAAAATATTACGTACCTCCTTGACCAATGAGGCGAAGGAAAGCTTTCTTTCAGAAGCACGAACGCTGATGTCTCTTTCTCATCCCCACATCATCCGTATGCTGGATTTTGGCATACAAGGGACACTTCCTTTTCTGGTCATGGACTATGCACCTCATGGCACGTTACGTCAACGGCATCCGAAAGGGAAGCCATTGCCGCTTCCCATCATCGTACGCTCTATTCAGCAACTCGCTGATGCACTTTTCTATGCCCATCAACAAAAACTCATCCACCGGGACATCAAGCCGGAGAATATGTTGGTTGGAAAACGCGATGAAATTCTTCTGAGTGACTTTGGCATTGCGGTGGTGGCTCAGAGTACACGTTATCAAGGGTCACACGATATTGCAGGCACAGCCGCGTATATGGCCCCTGAACAGATCCAATCGCACCCTTGTGCCGCCAGTGACCAGTATGCATTAGGAATTGTTGTCTATGAATGGTTAAGCGGAGATTGCCCCTTTCACGGCTCCTTTTTCGAAATTGCTGCGCAACATGCATTCGCTCCACCCCCATCTCTTCAGGGAAAAAATCCAGCCATTTCGTCTTTTGTTGAGCAGGTCGTGATGAAAACCCTGGAGAAGGATCCATCTCAACGATTTCCTGATGTCAAAGCATTTGCTTTCGCCTTAGAACAGGCCAGTCAAGGCACCGTGCTCCATCTTGGTAATGGAGCCTCTTTGCCGGCAGGTGAGTCATCCCGGCCTACCTTTATTTCAGGTCAGCCACCATTCGCCATTGCAGGGAAGTTGCCCTTTGAACCAACACAACTTGCAGGGCCACTTGTGCAGCTAGCAACACGACACGTCCGACAAGAGAAGCCACACCGTTCGAAGTATCTGTTCCAGGTTATTTTGCTGTCATTGTTAGTGGGAATACTACTGCTTACCGCCGGGATTGCGTTCTCTCCGTTACTGACGATTATTCGTGGGGGCTCTCTCTCAACTTCTCCCCCATCCAGTTTCAAACCAGTAGGTGCTGCTCCTACCCAATCTTCTCATAACACGCTTCCTGCTCCTACGACTCCACCACCCACTTCCGCCACGCTCTCTCCTACTGCTCTCCCCTCACCAACACCTACATCCCCGCCATCAACACCCATCCCTACAGCCAATCCGTATGTGCAATTAAAAGCATTTTATAGTGGCATTGCTCAGGGAAGCCTTAATGCCACTATGACGTTTACCCTCAAGTCACAAGATCAGCAGGGACAGGTCATCATGGAAATATTGTTTCAACATGTTGATAACCCCCAGAAGTTCGCCCATTACCTTTGCCAGGGAGCAGTGACGACAACGAGAAACCTCACACTTCATTGTGTGCAAGAGGAAGTTCGGAGTTACCTCATGGATATTCAGGGATCTATCTACGCAGATGGTCATATGGAAGGAACCGATATTGCCACTAATATCCATGATTCAACATACTATTATCAGTATGCCTGGTCTGCTTCGTGACACTCCCGCCGCCTAAAGGCTAACGGGCTTCTCAGCAACGTCAGAGGTATGGCCTGT
The DNA here is from genome assembly GCA_030853145.1 of Chloroflexota bacterium. GTDB lineage: Bacteria > Chloroflexota > Ktedonobacteria > Ktedonobacterales > Ktedonobacteraceae > JALYTT01. The sequence goes on from JALYVR010000366.1 coordinate 5,152, forward strand.
CTCCGAAGAGACCGTCTCCGCGAGACGCGGTTGATCCTCTGCTTTGTTGAGACAACATTGGGGCGTGTCTGCCCGACTACTCCTTGACCTGGACAAGCCAGTGTTGGTGGTAACCGCTGCTAGATGGATCTCGCCCAGGTCTACGGTGGCGTGGACAGTGCCGGGAGCCTCTTCTGCTTGCGGGATGCCTATGCAGACATGCAGTTCAAAGCCATTATTCCAGACCACCCTATCTGCCATGAAAGCACCGGTTGTTAAACGAAAATTTCCAGCAAGCAGTCCGCTACCTTGAGTGGCGGGCTGCCTGTCAATAAAAAATGGAGTTGCCTGCTCTCGCTAGCGTTGCATGAATTCGCGCGCAAAGGCCCGCAGCGGCTCCAATTTCGCTGCCTCCGGGAACCAGATAATCAACTCCTGCACTCCAGCCTCCTCGTACTCGGCCAGGCGGCGACGGATGGTCTCTGGAGAGCCGATCAGGGAACTGTCCTGCCC
>JALYVR010000367.1 GCA_030853145.1 Chloroflexota bacterium
GTAAAGTTGCGGACAGCGAGCCGGCCTTAATCGCCTATCTCCACATCAATCGGTTTAAACGTGCCGTTGTTGGACATTTCGGCTGAGCATGCCGTCAGACCCACGTACATATCCATCTCCGCCCGCAGCACAATGAAATCTCCTGGATGCGACAGCGGCGGACCGATCTTTATTTCGCCCGTGGGCTGCACATCGACGTTCATGAAGATATTGAAGGTCGTAGGAATGGCACTGCCAGCAATACCAAATTGCGCCAGGTTGCTCGCCAGGTTCTCGAAGCAACTGGGATGATGGCCCTCGTAGCGGTAAATGATCTTGAACATCTCCGGGCTGCATGGCGTGAGAAGAAAATCGTGCTTGCCGACCCTGTCCTCTAGAATCGTGAACATGGGGGTACTTTTATTCGAGTAGAGCACGTGCGTGGTTGTCAGGTAGATCGTATTGTTGTAGTCAAAGCTGCGTCCTGAAGAGAGCCATTCAGACGTGTCCGGGCGCGCAAAGGCCATCAGGTCGGAGACCTGCTCTCCCTGCGGATCAATGACCCGCAGGAGTTGCCCTTTTTTTATCTCAAACCCAACGCCGGTTTGCGGCTCCAGGTGGTAGCGTGTTCCAGGTTTCATAAAATTCTCTCCTTGTCGTCAAACTTCTTCATGCTGTGGATGGGGGGCGAAAGGACAGCGCCAGCCCTCCTCCGCAGGGCGCCCCGCGTATTGCCGTGCCTCGGAGACGACGCCAAAATCACTGAGCGTGGCATTGATGCTGCCTTGCAGCTCGTAGTCCCGTTGGCGAATGGTTTCTTGCATGCGCGTGAATTTCCCGTGCTCGCGCAGGCGATCAAACTGGTAGTGCGCGTTGAAGATCAGTGTCGGCCAGGCGAAACGTCGCGTCCAGCGCCAACTCACCGCGGACAGGCCCACGACAAAGAAGGCTCGTCCCGCAAAGCTAAAGGCAAAGCGCGGATCTTGAGGATTGGAGGCCACGGAGGGGTCCCAGGTGTGATACAGGCGATCTTGCTCATATAGGCTTTGGAGTTGCGCCCACAGGCGCTGCTCGAAGTCCTTTTCACCGGCGGGCTGCGGTCCTCTGAAGCTAGCGGCAAACGTGGTGAAGTCCTTGTTTAGCTCCGTCTGTTCCTGGACGAAGGCGAACAGGTCGCGCGCCAGCCCGGCGGTTGTTCCAGGGGCGTTCATCTCGCCATACAGGCCGAAGCGATAGGTGCCTTGACGAACTGCCGCCTTGGCCCCGACACAGGAAAATCGCGGATTGAGCACGAGCGAGCGGAAGGCATCATGAACATATTCCATGAGTGGTGTTGGAGCCTGCTCGGGATTGAGTAGTTGTACCAGGGTGTTGTGCTGGAAGGCGGAGTAGCTGCTGTTCGTGCAGGCGAGATCGCTGCTAAATGGGTTGCGATACTGCCGATCTTCGTTGATGTATGCAGGTATCATTGTATATTTATCCTTATATATAGCACTGTTTGCTAAACCCCTCTTTTATCGCTGTATTATCTGCCCTGATCAGCGACGAAGCGAGGCATTCTTCGCGTTCAATAGTGCCGTTTGTTTATGGCGCTGCCGTAGAACTTTCATGGGTGTCGCGGCCCTGGTAATGACGAACTCACGATAGGGCATACCTTTCGCGAAGAGTCGCATGCCCACGGCAAGCCAGATACAGATCGCGCGCTCCACCAGCCAGGCCGGGGCCAGCAGTGAAGCCGCGGGCGGGAAAACTTCTCGTCCTGCCGCTCTCCTCCGGCCCAGTTCAGCCAGGCCAATGACTGCCAGCACTCCGGCGGCCAGCGTGGCCCGGCGTCGTAAGAACATGAGCGTGAGAATGAGCGGGAGCAGCGATAGTAACACCGTCAGACGTAGTGGGCGCGCAAACTCATCATATGCCTGGCGTACGCGCTGCGACCAGAAATGGTGTGAGCTGGGAGGAAGGCGCCGCACAAAAAGGTCGAGCGGGACGGCCTCTCTGCCTCCGGCTACGCGCACCGTGCGGATTAACTCCAGGTTCTCGAAGAGGACATCGCCATCGTAGCCACCCGTTGCCTGGAGCGCTGACCGCCGCACTCCCAGCGTGCCAGGCCAATCGCCCCCGCTCATGCGATTGAGGAGGGTACGCCCGCTATCCCAGAGAGCATGCCAGGGTCGCGGCTCGAAGTAGTTCTGCGGCCGCACAACATCAGCGTCTTCCAACAGAGTAGCTACTTGCCTGAGGGTAGCTTCATCATAGCGCACATCGTCATCGGCGACCACCAGTTTCTCATGCCTGGCATAGTGCAGGCCGGTGAGCACACCTTGAACTTTCCCATTCAAGGTATGGATATCCGCGTCTGGTGGCCTATGTACTGTGAAGGCGTTCCACTGTGCCGCATGCATGGCAAAAATATCTGGGGGTGAACCGTCTATTACAAGCACCTCTACGTGTTCTGCTAGCCAGCGCAGGTAACATGTCAACTCGTCGACCTCTGCCATAGGCTGACTATGCCTGATTGGCAAGATGTATGTTACTTCGATGATGGCCTCCTCATAGATGTCAAGCCAGTTTGCCTGGACAAGAGCCAGCTCTGTTGAAGATGCATGGGTCTGGATTGCTTCAGGGTATTGGTCAACCAGCGCTGTTTTCTCTGTTCCATATGCTCCCGGCAAACATAGCTTGTTTCGGGGAACGCGCTTTCGCTGAGGACGTGCCTTTAAACAAGGAGCCTGCTACTAGTACGTGTAGCAAGCAAAAAGATATTCAGCATGGTGAAGCACCAGCTTTTAGATGGCGAGGTGGGGAACTCTCTCAGCGCGTGGGGTCCAACTGACCCCGTGTAGGCTCCGCTCAGCAGAACCACGATTCGGTGAGATGCGGCAGCACCTTGCGGGGACCATACTGCTTCAGCGCGCAGGAGAGGCACATATCCTGCCCGCCGGCGGTGAGCGCCAGGGCCTTGATGCGAAAAAAAGTCTCCAATGGGTCGGCCTGGGTCTGCTCGCCCTGTTGCACTATGGCCGCAACGTGTTGCTGAAGGTCATCCATACGTGGGTCGGGGTGCTGCCAGCGATAGGTATACTCGGCGGCATCCAGTTCTCCGATCCAGGCTTCGCTGCCAGGGCTGGCCAGCAGCGCGGAGCCTGGAGGGATCAGCAGGCGAATCGCGAAGTGGACGGGATCGATGTGCTCAACCAGGCGCCGCTCTTCGAAGAAGGTAAGCAGCTCCAGGTAGCTCTCCAGCGTCTCCCAGGGCGAGAATGGCATCAGCGATGGCCGCAGGACGATGCCGACCTGCTCCATAAGCTCAAACACCTCGGCGACATCTGTCTTCGTGTGTCCCTTGTCGAGTCGGGATAAGACCGTGTCGTTGATAGACTCGACGGCCGACACCACAAAGATGCAGCCCAGGTCTCTGAGTTCCGGCAGCAGGTGGCGCTGCTTCAGCAGGTGTTCAACCTTTATCGTGGCGTCGAAGGTCAGTGCCGGAAACTCCTGATGCATGGCGCGTGCGATGCGCAGAGCGTGCGTTGGTCCATTGAGGAAGTCGGGGTCGCCGAATGTGATATGCTCCGCTCCCTGCGCGACCTGGCCCCGGATGTCTGCCAGGACGATGTGCGCCGGTACGGCGAAGAAGCGCCCCTGGTAGATCGGGGTGATCGGGCAATGCTGGCAGGTATGCTTGCAGCCCCGCGTCGTCTCGGTATACCCGGTGAGTCGCGTCGTGTCTTGCCATGCCAGCCGCGTATAGCGCTCAAGGGCCGGCAATTGGCTGCGGTCCGGTACGACGAAAGCACTGCGCTGTATCCATGGTTCGCTCGGCGCGAGGCGTGTGTAGACTCCAGGGATGGTGTAGCTCTCTTCGTGTTCCAGCGCGCTGATAAGTGAGAGCAAGGGCAGCTCGTATTCGCCGCCGATCGCCGAGTCGATGGTGCCTTGCAGCAGGTACTCGGCGTTGAGCAGGGCGTAGAGTCCGTAGAAGCAGATGTGTGCCGCCGGATTGAGCGTGCGTATGCGCAGCGCAATCTGCTCGCCCAGGCGCAGCGCGGTATGCATGGGCACGGAGATGGCGACAAAGCGCGCCTGGCGGATCGCCTCAGGCGTGAGGGTCTCAACAGCGGTATCGACGGGCAAGGGACTATACCCCGCCTGTCGCAGCCGGGCCAGGAGCGAGGCAAGCTGGAATGGCTGGTGACCCAGCTCGTAGCATGAGATGAGCAGGATAGCGCCAGGTGCTCTCATTTCTTGCGCGCGGGGGCGCCCCCTCCGCCACCTTTTGCGCTGGGCGCGGCGCCGGCAGTCACCTCTTCTGGCTGCCAGCCTTCGGGCATCTCTGTTGTGGGACCAAAGAAAAACTCTTCCATCTGTTCGCGCAGGATCTTGCGCGCCTCTGGATCGGCCATATTCAGGCCGTAGTGGTTGATGAGCAGTGTCCTCTGTTCCTCCCACATCTTGTATGCCTGCGCGGAGACGTTCTCGTAGATGCGCTGACCCAGTTCACCGGGGAACGGGGGCTTGTCCAGTCCGGGCAGTTGGCGTCCCAGTTTGACACATGTAACCATTCGTGGCATGATACACTCCAATAAAGCATGTCGGGATAGCGACAATAAATGTTGCTGTATTACCTATGTAGAGATGGTACATGATGGAAGCATCCCTGTCAAATGCTGTCGTTTCAGCGCACCACCCTCCTCGCGTCCTTTTCCTCGGTATGGAGAGCAGTTTTTCCTATCCACCCCTGTGCGTGTTGTTGGAGCATGGTATTGAGGTCGCGGCTGTCGTCATGCCGGCCTCGCCCATGCCCGGTCATGAGTCGCGAGCGATACGCCTACGTGAGCGGCCACAGGGCAGGCATGCACCGTTGCCCTTACTCAATGCGGCGCTTCATCCCTCTATTTCGCAGCTCGCCTGGGAGCAGCAGATACCGCTATGGGAGGTGCAGCGGCTGGCTGATCCTGAGACACTCTCTGTGCTAGCGAGCTATCAGCCGGACTTGATCTGTGTGGCCTGCTTCTCAAAACGTATCCCGCGCGTGCTCCTGGAACTTCCGCGCCTGGGCTGCCTGAATGTTCACCCCTCGTTGTTGCCGTCATACCGGGGGCCGGTTCCGCTCTTCTGGACATTTCGTGAAGGCTGCCAGCAGAGCGGTGTGACGATACATTTTATGGATGAAGGGATGGATACCGGCGCTATCCTGGCGCAGACCCCCATTGTGCTTCCCGACGGCATCAGCTATGCCGAGCTGGAGGCCCGTTGTGCCTCCCTGGGCGGTGAACTGCTAGCGCGCAGCGCCTGGGATCTCTATCAGGGCCGCGCAGTGGCCCTCCCGCAGGATGAAGCAAAGAGCAGCTATCAGCCTTTCCCTTCAGTCGAAGATTTTGTGGTGCTTGCTGACCAATGGAGCGCGCGCCAGGTCTACAACTTTATCTGCGGTGTTGTTGATTGGGGCGGGCCGATTACTCTCCAGGCCAGCAGCACGTGGTTCATTATTCAAGAAGCGATTTCCTATAGTCATAGTATGGAGAACGAGATATTTACCGGCGCAGTGCTTTCGCCGCAGGGAGAACTTCAGGTATCTTGTAAGACCGGGAAGGTTGTATTGCGCTCTTTGCCTCAGGCTGTGCATATCGGGGGCGTGCCTCGACTCGCGTAGGACCATGG
>JALYVR010000368.1 GCA_030853145.1 Chloroflexota bacterium
GCTCCTGCCTCCCTGGTGTCTATTTACGCTCACACACCATTAGGATTATACTTGACAATGTGCAGAATAGGTCTACCACCTAAGTTAGGCACAGGTAAGTAAAGTAGCTGCGCCTGCTCATCAACAGCTATGGTATGCGTACCTTTTCCAACTATATAGTTACCCAGCTTGTGAAAATTTCCAGGACTTTCATCAAACACCGAAATCCCACCGTTGCATGCGACAAACACCAGGTGTAAAGGGTGATCTATCTGCACAATATCCGGAGCCGTAGCCAGGCGCGTCTGGTTGGGATCATCTGGAAAGACCTTCAAGGTCTGCACATTGATGCGCAAAAGATGTTCCAGCAGGGATTTACTGGGGTCGACATCGGTACACGCAATAAAGGCCACATGCTGCTGCGTATCAACATTCATGCCGTGAGGGGTACTGCACGAAGCTGGCAAAACGGTACGCTTAATAATCCTGTCGGCAACGGGATCTATGGTGACAAACTCAGCCGTGCCAGCAGGAGGCAAAAGAGCTTTGAGGTCATTCGCATTTGGCAGAATCTGGGTCACCACGTAGAGACGATGCAGAACTTCATCATATCTGTTATGGCCCACATCGGTACCAAACTTAGGAAGATTATGCGCGATCACAGGCGCATTCTCGCTCGCCAATTTGGGCAGGTTACCAAAATTGATGTGTGTAATCACCCGCGTAGTGAGCGCATTGATCACAAAGATGTTCTGATTGTTCAAAGCAATATTCATATTTACGTGAACATCGGCAGGCGCCCCTGGATCGGAGACAAAGATTTTGTGATCGACGGGGTCATAGCTCATGGCGTCCGGGCTTTCATTGGCGGGCAACTGCGCGAATATTGGATGAGGAGACGTCTCATCAAAAGAGTAGATGCGGTTATCCTGGGCATCAGCCGCGAAGACTCTGTGCAGATCAGGAGCAACCACGAGGCCCGCAACCTGGGGAACGGCAACACGTCTAACAATTTTCTGTTGGAGGAGATCAAAGACAAGAATATGTCCATCGGTTGCCGGATCGAATGGGGTATGGGCCAGAGTCATACTATCCGGATTTGGCCCGGAATGTGCGATGAACAGCAGGTGGGTAAGCGGGTCGATAGACTGGAAGTCAAAGTGGTCAAAAAACATCGCCTTACCAGGAGCCAGGGGATCTGTCTGACCGGGACTGGCATTCCCCAGGCCAGAGGGAAGGGGAATATCGCGTACCAGTATGATGCGATGGGCCAGTGGAGGAACAAGCATTTGATAGGCAATGAGGAACAGTATGGATACCAACCAGCCAAAACTTACTATCCCCATCAGCCAGGTGAATATTCTGCCCACACCTGATCTACGTGAGCGCGGAACGTCTATAGGATTTTGAACCATCAATCTCTCTCCTCTTCGTACCTCAAATGAGCGTTTTCAAGCTCGCTCCTGGCTCTTTCTCTTTAGTATTAAGCCACGGAAACCATTTTGCTATGAACCAGTTCACCTTAGAAATAGAGATATACACCAGAATAATACGCAGGAAACCCCGCGTATTATAGCAGGGTTTTCCGTTCAGGGGTATATTTTTTATGGACAAAATTCGTAGCGGCGCTCCGACACTCTTCATGTGAGTGATGGACCATGTCTCTATGTGGGATCGCCCAACCCATATTTTTTGCTGAGTTCTGCGTGCGTCTCTTCCAGGTGCTGCGCCGTGACCAGGGTTTCCACTTTATCCTGGAGATACTGGCGGGCGGGATGGCCCAGGCGGCGGTCGAGGGCCAGGGCCTGCAACCAACGATCAAGCGCCTCGGCAGACTGGCCGCGCGCGTGACAGAGATCGCCCTGGCGATGGAGCACGGCGCGCAACTCGGCCGGGGTATCGAGGTCGGTGGCGATCTCAGCGGCGGTCTGGTAGTAGCGCTCGGCATCGGCAAAAGAGCGCATGACGCGCGCCACATCGCCCAGGCCGCGCGATGCGCGGCCCTCCAACTGGCGCACGCTCTGCTCGTTCGCCAGTGAGAGCGCCTGCTCGTAGTATTCTTTGGCGGCTAACGGCTCGCCCTCGTCGAAGGAGAGCGCGCCCTGAGCATTCACCACGCGCGCCAGGTCCACGCGGTCCCCCAGAGCGCCGAAGATCGCAGCGGCCTTCTCGTAGTAGCTACGCGCATCGCCATAATTATGGCGCTCACGCAGGATATCGCCCATCGCGCGCAAGGCCCAACCTTCGCCGCGCCGGATGCCCTGCTCGTGAAAGGTAACAATGGCATTGTGGCAAGCTCGCTCCGCCAGATCGAGCTTGCCCCTGTCCGTATATACCACGCACTGGTCGGCGGAGACCCAGGCCTGACCCGAACGCAATCCCAGCGTGGTGAAGAGACGCAGGGCCTCATCGTAGTCCGCGAGCGCCTCGCTATAGCGACCCAGGGCCTCGTGGACGGTTCCCCGGTCACGCAGGGTCCAGGCGCAGCCTTCATCGTTGTAAAGGTCGCGAAAGCCGCGCAGGGCCATATCGAAGTGTCCCAGGGCATCATAGAACTTCCCATAGCCGCGGCTGACCTGACCCTGGACCATCTGCATCCAGGCCTCACCCTTCTTGTCGCCGGTCTCGCGGAAGAGATCCAGCGCCTCCTGGGCATACTGCGTGGCCTGCTGAAAATTCCCCTCTTCGCGACAGAGTATAGCCAGCTCGTAGAGCGCCCAGCCAGCTTCGTCGCTTTCTTGTTGCTCGCGATGCAAAGTCAGGCTACGCGTGAGGCAGCCCACCGCCTCGGCGTACTTACCAAGCTGGCGCAGGATCGCGCCCAGACAGCACTGAATCTGGCCCTCGCCCGTTTTATCTTTGAGGCGCAGCGCGTGGAACTCGGCCTTGCGCAACATGGCCAGCAGTTGGGGAGCATGACCCCGGCCGCTCAAATCCCACGAGGCGCGCACGGCCAGGCGCACAGCTTCCTGGAGATCGTGCGGCTCGCCGGCGCCCTCCAGGTGTTCAAAGGCCACGAACCACTCCTCCGGGCTGGGATGAGGCAGGCTGAGATAGTAGGCGGCCGCCACGCGATGCACGCGGCCGCGCTCCTCCTGGGGCAGGTACGAGAGCGCGAAATTGCGCACCTGCGCATGAATGGTGTAGACGCGCCCATCAAAGCCCATAAACGAGGCCTGCACCAGCTCATCGCGTGCCGCCCGCCAGTTCCTGGCAAGCTCGCTTGGCGCCGCCTCCCCGGCGGGCCGCAGCTTCTCAGATGGCACGATTTCCAGGTGATGCTCGCGCTCCAGGTACACAGGCTCCTCGGACGAGGGCTGCGACTCAGGCGCCACCAGCGTCACAATCTGCTTGCTGCTGAACGGCAGCTTGAAGGTGGCGAGGTAGGAGAGGAGCAGACGCGCCGATGGGCTTAAGCGCAGGTAGGCCACCTCCAGCACGGCCCAGATGCCTGCCAGCGGCGTATCGCGCAGTTCATCGCGCACCTCCTCCAGGGAGCGCGTGGCGGCCTCCGGCGTGTAGACCTTCCCGCCAATCGAATGCGCCGTGCCGAAAATCAATTCAGCCCCCAGCGGATAGCCATCCAGCAGGGTGCAGATCTCGCGTAAGATCTCCTGCTGCACGGGATCATCAAGGTGAATACGCTTATCCAGGCCGCTCTCGGCCGCCAGTTCTGTAAAGAGCTTGAGCAGTTCCTCGTCATTCATCTTGCCCACGCTGTACTCATACCAGCGACACGAGGCCCCCTCAAGCACGCCCATGGCGGCGGGATTGGAGCGCGATGTGAGCATCACCACCGCCTGCTCCGGCAGGTCGCAGAGAAAGCGCAGCCAGGCTTTGATCTCTGCCTGTTCCTTGACCTCCTCGAAACTGTCGATGACCAGCAAGCATGGCAGCTCGCGACTCACGCGCGCGCGGAAGGCATTCAATATCAGCCGCTCGCGCTGGCTTACGTCTGGTGTGTGCAGGGAGCGGGTGGAGACATTCGGCAGGTAGTGCGCAATCTCGACCAGTGCCTCGGCGAACAACTTGCCTCCTTGCAGCGAGATGCCGATAACGCCGCCGGGACCGGGGAACTTGCTCTGGTTACGGCGCACAACCTCGAAGGCCAACGCGCTCTTCCCGATGCCGGCGGGTCCCGTGAGCGCGAGGTGGCGCATGCCGGGACGAAGTTTATACTGGCCCTTTGACTCTAAGCGCTGTTCCTCGCCCCTGGCAGCGGCGGTCAACAGCGCGCCCAGGTCCTGCACCTCCCGCTCGCGGCCTACAAAGTTGGTCGAGGCCCCCAGGTGCGCCAGGGGATGGTCACTCTCATCGGGATCATCCTGGTGCGCCAGCAGCGCCACCGGTCCCTCCTGCCCTTCGCTGACGTGACGATAGAGCACAGGAATGAACCAGCCCTTTTGATGCATAGGCAGCATGGCATGGCGCGCGCGCGAGAGCGCCTCCTCCAGCGTGCGGCCATCGGCCAGTGCCTCGTAGAAATGGAACATGAACGTCGGGCTGAGGTCATCTTGCAGCGAGAATGGCATGGCTACCACTGCCGGCACCTGAGCGGTTACCAGGGCCGTTGCTAGCGTGGTATCGAAGGCCACGCGCTGATGTTGATGGCGCACGCTCTCGCCTGTCAGCGTGGCGGTCTCGCAGGCCGAGAACACCGCCAGCCGCACATCGCTGGTCATGAAAAGATCGCGCAGGGATTGCGTATCGATATAGCGATTGCTACCCTCGTCATTGCAGAAACATAGGTAGGTCTGCGCCTTCACGCGATTGAGCGATGTGCCACAGGTGACGCACTTGCGCTCATCAGGCTCGTTGAGCGCGCTGCATTCCTCCCGTGGACAGAGGCGACCATGCGCTCCGTGGCCATCGAAATGCACGATATAGCAGGGAGCGGGCGTCTCGCTGTCGTCAAAGACGCCGACGCCGCCATAGGAGTTAAGATAGCGCACAAGTTCATCGAAGGTCGCCGGCTCCAACCTGTTCAAGCTCAACTGGCCGCTCTCAAGCAGGCGCGAAAGCCCCCGTTTGAGCGCCTCAAAACTGCGCTCAATCTCTAACGGAGAGCAGTCACAGGGCGAGGCGCCGATATAGAGCATGCTCATCGGTGGATGGACAGGGAGTTCACAGCCGACGGGCGCATCCGGGCGCAGCAGCATACGCGTGAGCGTAAATACGCCAGAGGCCAGCAGGAAGTGCTCGCCATTGTGCAGGAGTTCCCAGGGATAGCGCGCAAACTCGGCGCACTCAGGCGTAAAACTAAAGGTCAAGGCCACAGTGCCGCGCCTGCGCAGAGTCCGTTGAATAACACTGCGCAGCACGGCCCGCACCGGCTGATGCTGATCCGCGGGTTCGCGCGCGCTGCTACCGGCAGCGGTGGAACTGCATAACGCTAAGAAGAGACGCTCTCCAATGTCACGCAATTCAGTATCGCCACTCTCCAGGCTATTGAGTTTCTTCTGCAAGGCGTTGAGTTGCCTGGAGGTGAAAGGAGGAACAAAGCTACCGCTGACAACACGCCCGGACCAACTCTCCTTTACCTCGACCCCAAAAGTGTTATCATCGCGGCTCCGAAATAAAAGGTTCAGTGTCTCGCCCATGTGTGCGGTTTCTCTCGCATTCTGTGTTATCTGGCAGAGAAATTACATACAAAA
>JALYVR010000015.1 GCA_030853145.1 Chloroflexota bacterium
GTGCTTCAGCCTGTTAGAATCTACAGGGGCATAAACCGTGTGCATCACCAGTGCAATTTTTACGGTTGTGTCTTATAATTTATGTGTTAATACATTGCAGATAAGGCGGCATTTTTCGTAGGGACCCGCTTGATCGCGTCCACCGGGCGATGGCCCTTTGATTTTAGGAGCTTATAACGTATGCATGGAATGGGAATGAGCGGCGACCTGCGCACCTATATAGAGGAACAGAAGAAACGCGGGCGCAAGACCGACGCGCGCACGCTGCGCCGGGTGGTCGAGGCCTTCAAACCATATAAAATTCAGGTCATCCTGGTGGTGCTGGCGATCCTGCTGACCACCGTGCTGGGCCTGGTTAACCCGTTTATGATTCAGTTCATCTTCGATGATGCCATCGGCAAGCGCAACCTCAACTTACTGATCATTCTGGTCTCTATTATGATGGTTATGCCTATCATCACGGGCATTATTGGCGTAGGCCAGACCTATCTCAATAATATCGTGGGGCAGCAGGTGATGCGCGACTTTCGCAACAAGCTCTACAGTCATTTGCAGAGTATGTCGCTGCGCTTCTTTACAGCGACGCGCACCGGGGAGATTCAATCGCGCCTCTCGAATGACGTGGGCGGCGTGCAGAATGTCGTGACCAACACAGGGACGAGTCTGGTCTCCAACGTTTCTACCGCCCTGAGCACCATCGTCGCGATGATCATCATCAGCCCGATTCTCACGCTCATCTCGCTCGGTCTCCTGCCGCTCTTCCTGTGGATCACCTACCGGGTGGGCAATGTGCGCCGTGTGACCAGCAAGGAGACACAGCAGAGCATGGCCTCGCTGACGGCTATGATGCAGGAGACGCTCTCCGTGAGCGGTATTCTGCTCACCAAGACCTTTGGCCGCCAGAAATATGGCCAGGACCGCTTCGAGAAGGAGAATCAGAAGCTGACCAACCTGGAGGTGCGCCAGCAGATGATCGGTCGCTGGTTCTTCATGTTCATCGGCACCTTTTTTTCGATTATCCCGGCCGTGGTCTACCTGGTGGCTGGCCTGCAAACCATCATCGATCCCAGGCACGCGATCACCCTGGGTGCCATTGTGGCCTTTACGACGCTCCAGAGCCGGCTCTTCTTCCCTATCGGCCAGTTGCTGAGCATTCAAGTGGACATCCAGGGCGCACTGGCGCTGTTCGACCGCATCTTCGAGTACCTAGACCTGCCTATCGAGATCAAGGACGCGCCGAACGCGCGTCATCTCTCGCCCGACGAGGCGCGTGGCGAGATCGCGTTCAGAGATGTTTCATTTACATACAAACGCGACGTACCCGACATATTAAGCGGCCTGAGCGAGAAAGAGAGCAACGGGCATGGCCATGGCGACGCCAAACGTATCGCCGAGCCAGACGCGCTTGTGCCGGTTGGCGTCTCCGCGGAGCTGGCTCTCCCCCGGCTGACGCTCAACAGCATCTCGTTCAACATCAAGCCCGGACAACTGGGCGCGCTTGTTGGGCCGAGCGGAGCGGGCAAGACTACCATCACCTACCTTGTGCCGCGCCTCTACGATGTGGATAGCGGCGGCGTAGAGATCGATGGCTCTGATGTGCGCGATATCGCGCTGGAGTCCCTTGGCGAGCTGATCGGCGTGGTGACGCAGGAGACCTACCTGTTCCATGCCTCGGTGCGCGAGAATCTGCTGTACGCGCGTCCCGCTGCCACCGACGAGGAGATGATTGCGGCGGCGCAGGCGGCGGCCATCCACGAGCGTATCATGGAGCTTGACGAGGGCTATGATACCCTGGTCGGCGAGCGTGGCTACAAGCTTTCCGGCGGCGAGAAGCAGCGCATTGCCATCGCGCGCGTGATCCTCAAGAACCCGCGCATCCTGATCCTGGACGAGGCCACCAGCGCCCTCGATACACACTCCGAGCGCCTGATCCAGGCCGCGTTGGAGCCGCTAATGAAGAACCGCACTACGCTGGCCATCGCTCACCGCCTCTCGACCATCCTGGCCGCCGACGTGATCCTGGTGGTGGACCACGGCGAGATCGTGGAGCAGGGAACGCACCAGGAACTGCTGGAACGCAAGGGGCTGTACGCGAAACTCTATCGAGAGCAGTTCTCCAGCAGCATCGAGGAAGAGATGCCGGCATCCGCGTAGGGACCTGGCTTCACTTGACGGAAAAAGTGTAGTGGCGACCCTTGCGGTCGCCATGTCCCAGCCACGCCCTACGGTACGACTATGGGGCTTCGGTTCCTCTTGCCTGTCGACCCTGCCGAAGCTGGATTGTCATTTGTCAGAGGTATCCCGCGAATAACGAGCATCCTGTCTGTGCATCAAACACCTCAATACCTGCTTCGCAAGTAGGCGAGAGTGTTTGACCCGGAGGAATAGAGATCCGCCTTGTATTAAATGGCCCCCGCAACTCTACATAACAAGCGATCTCGTTCTCTGGTAAACGGAAGTCTATATCTTGCCACTGGTCTTGTGCTTCGCGATTCGTCATAAAACTGGCCTGGATGACGGTAGGTGGGTCACCTGAAATCGTCTCGGCAAGAGCGGCGTGGTGGTTCTGGTAATAGCGTTTCACATCAGCTACGGTGAAGGCGGGTATACTGCTCTGGCTTGGGGTAATCGCTTCAGGATGCTGTAAATGAGGTCGTTCCATCACGACTCGACGCTCAAGACGACCGCGCAGAAAAAAAGCGGGATCGAGAGCGTCAGGTTGTGAGGTCGTCACAATCAGAGCGATCCGCTGCTGGCTCTTTGCCAGGTCATCGATTTCACGCAGGAGCGGATGAAGCACGTGCTCATTCTGCTGAACAGTTCCCACTTCTAGCTCATCCAGCCAGAGGAGTGACGGAGCCACACGCTTTGCTTCAGCAAATACAAAGTGGATGTACTCCTGAATTCCTCCGCGTTTGAAAGCGGCATATTCATCTGGGTGCAGGTCGAACTCGGTGCGTTTCCTCACGCCGGTAAGCATTTCAAACAACGGCATGCCGGCCAGGTAGAATAGGGGCACCTGCGCTTCTCCTGCGACCGCCCCTACCAGTATTCTCCGGCTATACTCGCGTTGACCAACCAGAGCCAGTTTTATGGCCTTTCTCTCAGACTGAACGCCCTCTTGCGCGCCTTTCAAAAAGGTCGCCACCTCTTGTAATTCCTGCTTGACCTTGCCAAATCCGCTCACATGAGCGAAGGTAATATGCACATGACGATCGGAACGTGTAGCGGCTGTGCCCGGAGCCTCTCTTGAAGCGTTCTGTTGCTCCCAGGAATGGACCAGATCCTTTCCTTCAGAATCCTCTCTCCCTGATGGCATAGTATTCATAGGCTCTGCCTTTCTGAGCGCATAGAGCGCTGATCCACTCCTATATTGCCCTCTCTACCAGCAGCAGCCCGGTCTCCTCCTCGCGGCCAACTACCACAGGGACGGTGGTGCTGACATCCGTCTGCATACAGAAGATCGGGTCTTCATATAGTCCTGCATCGATCACAGTCTGAGCCGAGGCGCAGTGCTCGATCACAAGCGGCGGCTTGTAGGCTTCGTAGAGAGTGATGGCGGCGGTCACACTCTCGTGGCACTCCAATGGGAGCGCTTGCCGGGTGGCGAGGCGCTGGATCTCAAGGGCCAGGTAGCCGGCGCAGACTGAGTCGTCGAGCGCGAAGGTGTCGAACTCGCCGGAGCAGACGATGGCGATGTTGCCTCCACGCTCATCAGCGGACTGTAATGCGTGCGCGGCGACGGCGTGAGCATTGTAGAAGCAGCCCGCCATGCGCGTGGCGCTCTCTGGACAGGCGTGGAAGGCCCGCGTCCCGTTAGTGGTGGTGTGGATCATCTCGCGCCCGACCAGGTCAAGACGCGAGAACTCAACTGGCGAGTTGCCGTGGTCGAAACCTGGGATGCGCTTGACATTGCGCTCCCCGCACAGCAGGCGGCCGGGAACCCTGCGGGCCGCCGCGCGTGCCTGCTCAATATCTTCCGCAACTAGCACGCGGGTCGCGCCCCTGTCGAGCATTACCGTCATCGTAGTCGTGGCGCGGATGACATCTATCACGATATAGCTGTCGTTGGCGGGAGCCGCGCCGGGGATAATCAGGCGCGGCGTAAAAAAGACGTGAAGTTGCAAATTCCCTCTCTCCACTCGCAAAAAGCTCTTATAGTCAGCGAAGGCTTGTCCTCCTGCTTGTATCGTAGCAGAAGTGCCGTCTATTTCACAACCTGTGACGATCTTCCGTGGCGAAAGAGGTTTCGTCACACATTTGTGATACTTTCTCCACACCTTCCTGGCATACTATTCTTAAACGACGCATGATAGAATACAAACGGGCAGCTTACGAAGAGGCGCTATATGGATAGGCAACAATTTTCCAGTATACATGACAATAACGAGGGGTCCGGTCTGATAGGCTCGCTGAACTCCGCACCGTGGCCTGCTCAGGGCGAGTCGTTGTGGCGCGTTGCCCTGGCAAGGCAGACGTACTGGAACCTGCTCTACCTGCTGCTCTCTTTTGCGCTCGGCCTCACCTACTTTGTGTTGCTTACCACCGGCCTGGCCGTGGGTATCGGCCTGCTGATTATCTGGGTGGGGGTGCCTATCCTGGTGCTGGTCATGGCCGGCTGGTGGTACCTGGCGGCCTTTGAGCGCAGGCTGGCTATCGAGTGGCTACATGTGGCTATCCCGCCGATGGCGTTGCCCCTTGAAACGGAGCTGTCTTACTGGGAGCGGTTGCGGACGCATCTCAGCAACCCCATGACCTGGAAGACGCTAGCGTACCTGTTGCTGAAGTTTCCGCTAGGGATCTTTGCGTTTGTGGTAGTTGTGAGCGGCTTCACAGTGGCGGTCACGCTGGCCAGTATCACGTTCCCGCTGGGTCTGCTGGCGGCGCCATTTGTGTACCTTGTCAGCATGTTTACCGGCGAGCGACAGCCCTGGGAGACGACGAAGAGACTGCTGCTGTTGTCGCTTGTCGGCTTTGGGCTGGTGTCCTTGATGCTCTCCGTACTAAATGCCCTGGCCTTTGCGATGGGGGAACTGGCCCGTGTTATGCTGGGGATGAGCGATAAGGACCTGCGCCTTGCTGAGTCCAGGGTGATCGTCGAACGCGAGCGCGCGAAGGCCGCCAGTGCCGAGCGCAGCCGCCGCGAACTGATCGTCAACGTCTCCCACGATCTGCGCACCCCCATCGCCAGCATTCGCGGGCATATCGAGTCGCTGGTGATGTCGATCGATGAAGACAAGGATAACACCCTCACACCGGAGGATCTGCGTCCATACCTTGGGATCGTCCACCGCGAGGTCGAGCGGCTCAGTGGGCTTGTTGAGGACCTGTTCGCTCTCGCGCGCACCGAGGCCGATCAGTTGTACCTGAGCATCGAACCTGTAGCGGCGGACCAGGTGTTGGAAGAGGTCCACCAGGCGCTGGCCCTCCTGGCGCGTCGTGAACGCCAGGTGACGCTTGTCCACAACGCCACACCCAGTCTCCCCCCGGTTCTGGCCGACCGGCAACGCCTGGCGCAGGTGCTGCTCAACCTTGTGCGCAACGCCATCATCTACACTCCCCAGGGTGGCATTGTCTCGCTGAGCATCGAGCAGCACGATCCCCAGCACCTGGCCCTGGTTGTCGCCGATACCGGCATCGGCATCGCGCCGGAAGACCTGGCGCGCGTCTTCGAGCGCTTCTACCGCACCGATGCCTCGCGCACCCGCTCCTCCGGCGGCTTTGGCCTGGGGCTCGCTATTGTGAGCGATCTTGTGCATGCTATGGGCGGCACTGTGCTGGTCACGAGTAAACTCAACGAGGGAAGCTGTTTTCGCGTCATCCTGCGTATCGCGTGAGATCTCCTCCCTGGATCGCGTAGGAGGCAAGCCATCGCCCCTATGCGATCCAGGGCACGCTCGACCGAGCACGGCATGTACGACTTTTCAATAGCCCTGGTTACGGAACGCGTCTTGTTGACCTTCCAGCCTTATCTTCTGTATAATTGCAAGCAGGGTGGCCAGACAATGGTAAGCAAGAAGCGCTTGCAGACCTGTATGTATGTGCCGGATGTCTATAGAGAGGGAGAGAGTGTGTGAACCTGGAACAGAAACCCCAGACACCTGCCTTGATCAAATTTCTCACAGGACCCCTTACGAACAGGACTTTCCATATCACCAGGCCAATTACCACTATCGGACGTGATAGCAGCAACGATATCACTGTTCTGGATCAGAAAATCTCCAGGTTCCATGCGCGCCTCATCTATAGTAACGGGTCGTGGAGCATCGAAAAGCTTTCTCAAACCAGTACCGTCACTATCGATTCACAAAATAGAGAACAAGCTGTTCTTTCCCACAACACCATCGTTGGCCTGGGAGAAGCTACGAGCTTTCTCTTTTCCTCTTCCCCTGCCGTCAATGACCAGGGTGAAGAAACCGTATCCCTTGCTGAACATACTCCCGTTGCAGCTTCCATAGAAGCGGTAGCCGAGGCTGTACCCCCGCCTTCTCAACAAGACCTTATGCAACCTGCATCAGGAGAGAAGCCCTCCCCTGTGCCAGCGAAAAATGAGCCGGTCTCAGGAACGGAACAGGGCTCGTATGCAGCCCTGGGCATCTCCTCAGTGGAAGTGACAGATAACACCACCGGCGCCAGGAAGAAGTATCCCCTGGCACGGGAGACCATCAATATTGGGCGAGACCCCAGAAATGACATCGTGATCAACGCTGTGAGCGTCGCTGACTTTCACCTTCAGATTATACGCCAGGGCCATCAATGGCTTCTGCTCCATCCTCATCCTGACCGCCTGGATTCTCAAAATGGGCTACTCTATCAAGGGCAGAAAACCCAGAAGAAAGAGTCATTCCGTAAGCTGCTGGTCAATGGCGATGTATTTCGTATTGCCGATGAGCACGGCACCTTAGTGACGCTCACCTACAATGACGGTAGCGGTGGACGACAGCAGATGGCCCCACGCATCCAGCCCATTCGCTTAGGCGCCGGCGAGATGGCCATTGGACGCCTGTCAGATAACGATGTTGTGCTCAACCATCCTCAGGTTTCGGCGCATCACGCCCGCCTTGTACAAGAACAGGGGACCTATCGCCTCACTGATCTGAATAGTACCAACCATACCTATGTGAATGGTTTGCATGTGAGCAGCCAGCTTCTGCAAGCCCGCGATGAGATCCGCATCGGACCCTTCAGATTCATCTATAACGAGAGCGAACTCACGCAGTTTGACGAAAGCCACGGCATTCGCATCGATGCCCTCAATCTCGAAAAAGTGGGCAACAACGCTACCGTCCTGCTCAATGATATTTCGCTGAACATCCCGGCACGCTCGTTTGTGGCCCTCGTTGGCGGCTCAGGCGCGGGCAAGACCACCCTGCTGGACGCTCTTAGCGGCCTGCGCCCCGCTCAACAGGGTTCCGTCTTCTACAACGGGCAGGACTACTATCGTAATTTTGCCGTCTTCAGTACGCAGCTTGGCTATGTCCCGCAGGAGGATATTATTCATCGCGAGCTGACGGTAGAACGGGCTCTGTACTACGCGGCCAGGTTACGGCTGCCGCGCGATTTCCAGGAGGCCCACATCGAGCAACGCATTGACGAGGTTCTTGAGGACGTTGAGATGAAACACCGGCGTAAACTCCTCATCAGCCAGCTCTCCGGCGGACAACGTAAACGTGTGTCTATCGCGCTTGAACTGCTCGCCAAGCCCAGTGTCTTTTTTCTGGATGAGCCAACCTCTGGTCTTGATCCTGGCCTTGATCGCAAGATGATGATTTTGTTACGCAAGCTGGCGGATAAAGGTCATACCATCCTCCTGGTCACGCATGCTACCAATAATATTAACGTGTGTGATTACGTGTGCTTTCTGGCGCCAGGAGGGAACCTGGCCTTTTTTGGTCCGCCCGAGGAGGCCAAGATATACTTCCGGCAACCAGATTTCGCGGAGATCTATAGCGTCTTAGAGGCAGGTGATGATAAGCGCACGGTCCCATTAGAGGCAAAGGAAAAGTTCAGTCAATCGCCAGATTATCAGAAATATATTGGCGATTATCTGAGCCAGATACCCAGGGCCAGTACACAGTTCCTACGTGAGCAGCAAAAACAGGCAAAAGTAGTTCGGAAAGGGACATTGTGGAGACAATTTCTCTTGCTCTCTCAACGCTATCTCGAACTGCTGAAAAATGACAGGGGCAATCTGGCCCTTCTGCTCTTGCAGGCTCCCATTATCGGGCTATTGATCCTGCTTTTGATTAAAGGGGTCGGCCCCGATGGCTTTAATACGAACGCTGTATTGCTCTGTCCCACAACGGCTGCTGTGATCGCGGCGAAAGGATACCCTGATGTGCCCACGCCAGATAACCCGATTGTGTCGAAAAGTTGCCAGGGCGTGGAGAATTTTCTGCTGCACAATCCCAGGGGACAAGCCTATGCCAGTACACGCGGAGGGGCGATTTCAGCCCTCCAGGATTTCATAGTGCCCGGTCGCGATTACGCGCCAACTGTGGTTTTCCTGATGGTCTTCGCCGCCATCATGTTTGGCTGTATCAATGCGATCCGCGAGTTCGTCAAAGAGGCGCCGATCTACCGCCGCGAACGCACCGTCAACCTGGGTATTCTGCCCTACATGCTCTCGAAAATTGCTGTCCTGGGACTGTTATGCCTGCTACAAAGTCTGATTCTTGTGGTGTGCGTCAACATTTTTGATCCATTCCATCATAGTATCGTATTGCCGCCATTCGTAGAGATATATATTACGGTGGCCCTGGCCTCGCTAGCGGGCCTGATGCTGGGACTGCTGGTCTCGGCTGTCGCGCCCAATACTGATCGCGCCATGAGCTTTGTGCCGCTGCTCTTGTTGCCACAGGTGATCTTCTCCGGCTTCATCTTTCCGCTCACGAGCTGGTTCTTGCAATATCCAGCCATGATCTTCCCGATACGCTGGTCTATGGCTGCCCTGGGTTCGTCGGTTGGCCTGCACAGCGAGGTCCTCAACGGCGATACGATTTTTGGAAACAGCAACACCTTTCACAGCACGCTCTTCTCAACGTATAGTCAGGCCGAGGCCACACAGTATCTCTTCCTGATGTGGTTAGCGTTAGTGATCATGATTCTCCTCTTTGGTATCGCCATCGGCTATTTCCTCAAACGAAAAGATACGCGTGCATAAGGCGTGGATGACAGAATGAGGGTGGTCTTGGGGTGCTCGCTCTTAGCTGTTGCCGAAATTGACGACCAGGAGGTCCAGCGCCATCTCCGGGGTCAAGCGGCTGCGCTTGAGGGCAGCGTCGGCCGCCAGTAGTTGGCGGTAGGCGCCCTCCAACTGAGGCATGCTGAATTTGTGTGCCTGGCCCAGGATTTTCGGGACTAGAAAGGGGGGCATCGCGATGGTGGAGGCGATCTGTGGGGCGCGCATACCCTTTTGCGCCATTTCCTTGATCAGCAGCAGCGAGCGCACCTGGGAGGTAATCAGACTGATGAGCATAAGTGGTGGCTGCCCGTCGGCCAGCAGGTCGTGCAAGATATCGAGGGCTTGAGTGCGATTGCGTTGCGCCAGGGCATCGGTCAGGTCGAAGATGCGCGTCATCTGCACCTGTGCCGAGAGGATACGCACGTCCTCGACGCGGATCGTGGCTCCTGGCCCGACGTAGGCCGCCAGCTTATCCAGTTCATTCGCCAGCAGGCGCAACTGGCTGCCGGTGAAATTTGCCAGCAGGGCGGCGGCATCCGGGGAGATGGTGACGCCACTGCTTTTGGCGCGCCTCACGATCCAGCTCTCCAGCGCCGTGCCCTTCGGCAGCATGCTTTTGATTTCCTTGCCATGTGCCTGCGCGGCCTTGAGGAGCGGGCTACCGTCCTCCAACACCTCGTCGACCAGCATGACTAATACAGCAGTCTCCGGCAATGAAGGGATGTAGATTGCCAGTTCTTTCTCGAAGCCGGCGCGCGAGCGGGTATCGACGCCGCTTTTGCCGCCCTTCTTGCCTTTCTTCCCCTTGCCGCCCTTCTTCCCTACAATGGCGGCAGCGGTGGACGCGGGAGGGTCTGCCTGCGCCTGCTCCTCCTGCTCCCCGTCGGTGGCAGTAGCGCCGCGACGCTTCTTTGGCAGACCCTCGACAATCACCAGGCGCTGCTCCGTGAGAAAGGGGTAGGTATCGCAGGTGGCGATGATGGTCCCGAGATCACCCTCGCCGCCGTTGTAGGTCGCCTGGTTATAGTCGAAATTTCCCTCGTGCCGCAACCTCTTCAGGTGCTCGCGGCTGCTAAACTCGTCTTCGCCGTGTAGAAGGTAAAACATAGTAGTGCGTTATTCGTGCGCGACTTCGCGCCGGCGATAGCTGCGACTGGTCATGCGGCCCACGATCAGGTCGAGCAAGATGCCGCCAATGAGTCCAGCCGCCGAACAGATCAGGAGCGAGCCAAAGAAGGTGGGGGCTACGTCGGCGCCCGGCAGAATGGTATTATAAATAAGCGTACCGACCCAGCCATAGACGCCGATGAAGCCAATCAGCGCGCCAAGCAATGCGCCAAGCACCACGATCCAGCGACTCCTGACCGCGCTCATCCAGAACGCCAGGAAGAGCGCGACCGGCAGAGCGATCACAAAACCAAACAGGCTTGCTAAAAATAGACCAAAGCTTGCACCAATATTGAGTGCGGGTCCCATAAATGCATTACCTCCTATATAAGGGCGGCCCGGAAGGCCGCCTTGTTCGCATGCGCTGCGATATGTATACCATTGATATTATACATCAAGGATGTCCTGAATATCTATCACTTCTCAATCCAGGCCCAGGGCTTCTCAAAAGTCGCAGGCGTGTCAGTTCCGCGTAGGGGCGATGGCTTTTCGCAGGGGTAGGTTTTTTGCGGGATCATGGAAAAGGTCCTGGAAGGATGAGGCACAATAAGATGAAAGAGGCAAAAGACGTAGGGGCGCGATTTACAAGCCCGCGGCAGTCCCGCCTAATTAACAGTAACGAGGCTGGAATGCGCTCACGGGCGTGTCACAGGTATAAATACGTTATTTATAGCTTCATAAATGCAAATATGACGCTTCTTCATATATATATACTAGAAGTAGGGTTAGTTTTTAATCCTGCTAAGTTTCGCAAGTTGAGGTGATGTTAGATGTTGAAGGAGGTACACTTACCTATGGTACATTCTCTACGTATCAGCCCTATAACGCGTAGACACTGGAGCTTATTTGCGTTGCTCCTAATGCTGGGGTCGGTGTTATGGTTCGCAGGAGCGAGCCAGCCCGCGCGCGCGTCAACCGCCGCCATGCCCAAAACACTGGCCAGCAGCGTGCCGGGTTCGGCCATTGTGCGTCTCATGAGACATGGGCGGGATGCTTGTAGGGCTAACTCGCTGGGACCCAACGATGATGGGTCCAGTCCCGCAGTGACGCTTCCGTTCACCGCCAATTTCTTTGGTGTAACCTATAACAGCCTGTATGTCAATAACAATGGCAATGTCTCGTTCGATATGCCACTGTCGGATTACACCCCGTATCCCCTTGCCTCCACCCAGCATGTTATGATTGCGCCATTCTTCGCCGACGTGGATACGCGCGCTGCTAGTTCAGGTGTCACAACCTATGGTAGTGGTATTTACCAGGGTCATGCTACCTTCTGCGTTGATTGGGTGAATGTGGGCTATTTTGCATTACACACCGATAAGCTGAATAGCTTTCAGTTGTTGCTGGTCAATCGTGCGGACCGCCATCGCGGCGACTTTGACATCATCATGAACTACGGTCAGGTGCAGTGGGAGACCGGTGATGCCAGCGGCGGCAGCGACGGTCTTGGGGGTACGCCGGCGCGTGCAGGTTACACGAATGGCGGCACCGCGGTCTACGAATTCCCCCATTCGGGCGTTAATGGCGCCTTCCTTGATAGCAATCCCAACGGATTGCGCGCGCACAGCTTCCACAGCAGTCAGAAAGGACGCTATATCTTCTTCGTCAGGAACATCAACGTAGGCGTGCCAGGGAGGCGATCGCTCGCGCCAGTAGCGTCTCATACCAAGCCGTAACCCCAGGCCGGCACCAGCCCTAGAGAGAACAGGCACGCTTGTATCTCTCTAGAAGGGCGTCGTGAGAGGAGATATATAGCCCTCTCGCGGCGCCTTTGTCTTACCCAACAGGAGCAGCGAGTTGCAACATGTTCCAGATATCCACGTATATAGAGTGCAAGCAGAATAGACAGGCAGGCGGCTGAAGTGAAAAAACAAAACAGAGGAAAAGCCATCATGGACAGCATAACGACACTGGGTCTGAGTGAGCGCCTGGAGCGCGTTCTTGCGTACCTCTTCTTCTGGGTTTCGGGTCTGCTCCTCTTCCTGGTGGAGAAAAACCGCAATGTGCGCTGGCACGCGGCCCAGTCACTGGTGACGTTCGGGTCCCTCTCTCTGCTCTCTTTCGGCGTAGGCCTGCTGAGAAACATCCTGGGCTGGATTCCTATCATAGGTGGCTTAACCACCCCTGGACTGACCCTCCTGCTGACGGTATTGGGCTGGGTCACGGTGTTGTTGTGGTTCTGGTTGCTGGTGATGGCCTGGAACCACCCCAACTATCGCCTGCCGATCGTCTGCACCTGGGTGGACTCCCTGGTGTAGGCATCCTTCAACAAAGGCGTCCTCGTAGCGCGAGGCAAGCCTGGTCCTCAATCGCGGTAGAACAGGCCGAGTGCCAGGCCGAAGGCCAGGTGGCGCACGATATTTTGCAGGAACGCGCTGCGGTTAGCGAGTGGGGGCAGGGCGCCGCTGCGAATCAGTGGATGGTACTTATCGGCAAGCGGAGTCAATAGCCACGCGCCCATGATGAAGCCTTCGCTGAAGATAGCGCCTTTTAGCCAGTTGGGACCGGGCAGGAAGCGCTTGAAGACGGCCGCGTACAGCTCTGCCAGCGCCACCCCGTTGAGGAGATGAAGTATCCAGGCGAGCAGCGGAAACTGTTTCTGCGCCGTCGGCCTGCGTTCCAACAGCCCCTCGATGAAACGTACATCGTTGAAGCGATTGCCGGTGATCGACATGTCCCCCTCCATCGCGACGCTATAGACCAGCGTCGCCAGCAGACCGGCCAGCGCTGCTCTCTCCGGCCGCCATTGCGGCGCAATGATGCGCTGTAATATGTTCATTAGCCTTATCCTTCATCACACACAATTTTTGTCTCCCCGCCGGGAGGCGGACGCCAGCAATTGCGTCGTTACCATAGCCACAAGTCCTCCAAAGAGGGTGGCGAGAAAATTCACTACGTCGTTATTGAGCCAGGAGAGACCGCGCAGGGGCGTGGTTCTTGTGCCGCAGTTGTGGATACGCCATTCCGTCTCCTTGTGACACGTTGGGCAGTAGTAGATAGCCTGTACCGTCGCGCCCAGCAGGCTATCGAAGAGACTGCCGGCCAGCCCGCTGGTGAGCGCGATGAGTGGCAAGAAGCGGCCGGCTCCCCGTGCGTGCCGGCTCTGCCTGAGGCGCGTAAGCTGGAATACGCTTCCCTGGGCGAGTGCTCCCAGCGCTGCTGCTCCCGTGCCGAGTGGCGTGATGCCGCCTGAGGTGCCCGGCGCCACGCGCTGGCCCGATGTCAGCAGGCGCGGCTGTTGCGGGCTGAGCACACCCAGTTCGGTCGCCCAGGTATCGGCGGTGGCCGTGGCGAGTGCGCCGGTGAAGCCGGCCAGGAACAGTTCGCGCGTCGCTTGCCTCTGACCTACCAGCCCGTAGCCCAGGGCTGCCAGCGTCGCTACCCCGCCGTTCGCGGCCACCTGTAAGAGGTCGCGCTGCGAACCCTTGCTAAACTTATCGGCGGCGGTGCGCGCCTTCTCGCGCTCCCGGAAGTGTGAGAAGAGGCTGGAAGAGACAAAGAAAAAGACCAGCGCGAGTCCCCAATCCCAGCCTCCCAGGCCCACAATTGTTGCCCCCGTTACCATCGCCCCCGGCACGCCGCTCCCGCTCAACGAGCGCCTGCGGTACGCGAGGAGGCTGACCGCGCCGCTGAAGAGCAGACCGAGCAAGAGCCTCCTTATCCTGGAACCAGTATACCCCTTACGATGCATATATGTGTATTCTGCCTTTCAATAATCTTGATCGTAGAGATCCAGTGTACCATCCTCACATAGACGCCAGGTAGTGAGAATATGTGGTATATTCTGTTACAGAATGCAGTTTGTACCAGTTCTATTGATATGTAGAGGCGTCCCTGGCGGGCGCCCTGGCGAAGTAGGGGCAACCCTACTTTTACAACACGACATACTCCCTGTCGAACTGCCAATCGGGGAGCGCATCCATCTCGACATAAAGATGAGGTTGTAAAGGATCGATGTGCTTTGTCAGGTGAATGTCCACAACGCGGTTGTCGTTGAGGCCCAGGCCTTCACAGAGCGCGTCCAATGTGATTTTAAGGCCTCCGTCGAGGTCTCTTTTGAGGGGTGTGGTAAAGTAGTAATCTAGAAAAAGTGCCAGGTAGCTCTGACGAAAGTGAGAGCGCAGGTCATCGGTGAGCACTCCCTGGCGTTCGAGGGAACGCAGCGTCTCCCGGACCTGCTTTTTAAAGGAGCGGGCGACCTGAGAACTCACGCGGCGCCCATCGACCGTGGCATATTGTTCGTTGATACTTGGAGGCAAAGGGAGGGTGATGCGAAGTTGTAGGGAAGACCCCATAGAGCCCGCACTTGCGCCTGCCGGAGCCTGCGACGTGGGGGACATGGGGACGTTGCTCGTATGCTTCTCGCGCATGCGTGTCTCCTGTTTTCTAGTACTTTTGGTTGTTCATGGTGTGTATAGTATCATATCAGCGTGTCCTGATTATGCATAGTGTATCTGGGCAGGCGACTGGGTGTGATGAATCATGCCCCCACACCATTATGACATGCTCCCTGATTCGCGTGGGGGCGATGGCTTCGGCTCCTCTTGCCCGCCGATAATGCCTCGCCCGTCCTGGACGCGAACTGGCACGTTGCGTTGCTACAAAAAGCATGTTACACTGCGGTCTAAGCGGGCTTCTATGGATAAAGCCTGGTGAAAGTGAGGAGCAAAATGATTACGTGTAGTAATTGCGGAGAGCTAGTTGCTGCGGGCATGTCAAGCTGCCAGCGTTGTGGAATGCCCCTATCTAGCATGGTTGGAAGTGCGGCAGAGTATGAGAAGGTTGCTCCCCCACAACCAGAACTGCCAGCGTGGCTGGAGTCACTGCGAGCGAGCGAGCGTTCGGCTGCGCCAGGGAGCGGGCAGGCGGGTTTTTTGGCGGCCGATCTCGTTGAGGAAGGAAATTTGCCAAGCTGGATGCGCTCGGAGCGCGGCGCCGATACCGCTGAAAACGCCTTCCCAGGCGCACAAAGCGGGTGGCGCCCGGCGCCATCGCCGCTGCCAGATACCGGCAACAGTTTTCCCCTGCCTCCAGACCAGGGTATTATCGCGCATTCTTTGATTGATGAAGGCTCGCTCCCGTCCTGGATGCGCGAAAATCAGACGGGTGGCGAAGTGCGGCAAGGGGACCCTTTTCAGCCGGGTCAGAGGAGCATTTCAGCATCTAGCCTGGTGCAACCCGACGCCCTGCCGGACTGGATGAAGTCTCTCCAGCCGCAGCAATCGCCCGCTCCCGCGTTCCCGCCCGCGCCAACTCCTTCACCATCCCCAGCGCCGCCGTATATGCCACTTAATGAACCAGGTATGCCGCCGTATATGCAGTTCAATGAACCGAGTATGCCGCCGGTGCAGTCAGCAGCGCTTTCCGCGCACGATTTGATTGATCCCCAGAAGCTGCCTGCCTGGATGATCGGAAATGAAGGGTCGGCGGGATCTCCCGACAGGCATGACCAGGTCGGTCTGAACGCTTCATCTCTACTCGATATGCATTCTTTGCCGCCCTGGCTGCGCGAGGGGAGCCTGGGGCAGAACACCGCGCCCCCGGCGTCCCAGGTTCAGCCGTATGTGCATCCCACGCCGCAGTCTGGCCTGGGCGGCGATCTGGCGGCCGGCTCTCTCATAGATATGAACGCTCTGCCCGAGTGGCTGCGTGCTTCCGCTGAACCACAGAGCGGCTCCGGCCAGGGGATGTCCAGCAACCAGCGCCAGGGTCCATATGGCGCTCCTCCTCGCGTAGATAATGTACGTGTGCCAAGCCGCCCGCGTGGTGAGATGGGACCTCACGAGCAGAGTGAAGCCGCCGCCAACGTCTTTGCCTCAATGCTCGGCGTTGCTTCAGCGGCCCCCTATGTTCCTGAGCAGCCCACGCATGATGCGTATGGCCGTCCGTTTCAACCGCCACCAGAGCAGCCTACACAAGCGCCGCTGGGGATGGGGCTGCCGCCACAGGGCATGCAGCCGTTGGGGATGCCACCCCAGGGGATGCCACCGATGGGGACACCGCCGGGATTCGCGGGTCCTCCGCCGTCGCCGAGCTATCCAGGAGTCGGAGGTTATCCAATGGGGAACCAGCCTGGCGGATTGCCTCCCTATCAGATGGGTATGTCCCAGGAGCCTGCTTGGATGGGTCAGGGTCAGGCACAATCACAGACGAAACCCGCAAAACGTAGCTTTCTCGATGCCATTCGTGACTGGTTCTCCCGCTAGTCGCCCGGACAAAGGACAGAGAAAAAGGATACCGAGATGGATACACAATTCTATCAGGGAGAAGGCCAGAAGCCAGAAGGGCCGGCCAGGAGCAATACGAGCAATATGGACAATATGTACAGTCCGGCGCAGCCAGCGGCGACCGCGAATTCAATCCTGGTAGCCGATTGCGGCACCGTTTTCACGAAAGTTTCGTTGCTGGGTCTTGTCGAGGGTCAGTACCGGCTCATGGCGCGCGGGGAGGCTCCTACCACGGTGACCCCGCCCCAGGCCGACATCACCAAGGGCATCACCCAGGCCATCCAGGAGATAGAGTTTATTACAGGTCGTCAGCTTATCTCCGAAGGCCAGATCGTTTCTCCCGAACAAACGGATGGCAACGGGGTAGATGTCTTTGTGGCGACGATCAGCGCGGGCGGTCCGATGCGCCTGGTGGCCCTGGGCGCCGTTGATCCAGGTCTGGGCGAGCTGGTGACCCGCGCGGTCTCCGGCCTGTACGCGGAAACCTATGTCCTGGCGGCGCCTTCTTACACGGCAAGCACGACCAGTCCCGCGACTATATCTGCGCCCCTCACAATGGGCGCCGGCGCGGGGCGCGCCGCGCCGGATGGACAGTGGACTCCGGAGCGCGTGGCCCTGGAGTGGGAACGCCAGCTTGAGGTGATGCGCGCGCTCCAGCCGCATGCTGTCCTGATCGTTGGTCTGGCGAACGGCCCAGCCGGGGCTGTGCCTATTCAGGAGGCCTGCCAGTTACTGGTAAACGCCTCGCGGGAAGTGAATGATAACGCCTTCCCACGGCCCATTCCGGTGCTGTATGCCGCCGCTCCGCAGTATATCGAGGCCTCGCGGCGCCTGCTCGCGGGCGTCGCCGAGGTGACACGCGTCGATCCATTGAGTTCACAGGCCTCCCTGGGACCAACCAGCATCGCCGTCGGCGCGCTCTACGAGCGCAATGTGATGCAGCGTATTTCCGGTAGTGACCACCTCTGGGCCTGGTCGGCCTCCGCGCCTGTGGCGACCGCTACCTCGTTGAGCAGCCTGGTGCGTTTCCTGGCCCAACACTATGTGATGAATGTGATGGCGGTAGATATCGGCGCGGCCAATACCACCTTGATGCTGGCCGGTGAGCGCGGCGAGTTTGTTCCTATGGTCAACGCGGGCATTGGCGTTGGCTCAGGCATCGGCGAGGTGCTGCAACAGGCCGGGCTGGCACATATCACGCGCTGGCTGCCTTTTGAGATCACCGAAGACGAGGTGCGGCAGTATGTACTCAATCGCATGCTCCACCCTCAAGTGGTGCCGACCAGCCTGCGCGACCTCCAGATCGGACATGCGTTCGCTCGCGAAGCCATCGCTCTCACGGCCCAGGCCGCGGGTCAGGGTGTCTTCTCCGAGTTTACCGCCGACCTGATCCTGGCAACGGGAGGCATCCTCTCCCACGCGCCAAAATATGGGCAGGTGGCCCTGTTACTGCTTGATGCGCTCCAGCCGCGCGGCGTCACCTCGCTGGTGCTGGACCGCACGATGCTGCTACAACAGCTTGGCGCCGTGGCCACGGTCACCCCTGTCGCGGCCGTGCAGGTGAATGAGAACGATGCCGTGACGCACCGGCTGGGTACGTGCGTGGTCCCATTTGGACAGTTGCCGCCGGGCCAGGTGGCCGTACGCGTGGGCTTAGAATACAGCAATGGCCGGCAGGTGATGGTTGATGTCATGAGCGGCTCGATCGAGGTTATCCCGCTGCGCGTCAACGAGCAGGCGTTACTGACACTTTATCCCGCGCCCGGCGTCGATGTTGGCCTGGGACCCGGCGAGAGGGCGCGCGCCGCTGAAGAGATCGATGGCGGGCTGGTGGGTCTGATTATCGATGCTCGCGGTCGCCCGCTGACGCTTCCCTCTAACCAGACGGAGCGCCACGCGCATCTTTTGCAATGGATGCAAGCTCTAGGAGCCTGAGTCGAAGAGTGGGAGGCACCCACAACTATGCCGTATCCGCTGGGCTGGGCTGTGCTCACACAGACGCTGATCCAGAGAGAACGCTGGCCCGGAGGACAGAACACGCGGGCGGTCTCCCTGGTCTATCCCGGTCAGGAAGTGCAGCCCGATCAACCTGTTATGCGCCTGGAAAGAGCGGAACCCTTTGAAGAGCTACGCGGGGTTCCGCATTCCTCGTTATCCTCTTCGGCCAAACTTCCTGCCATAAAGATAGGACACGATGCAGCAGAGGATGATAG
>JALYVR010000369.1 GCA_030853145.1 Chloroflexota bacterium
GGTTGTACCATAGGGAAAAGTTGTCCTCCTGGTCAGCGATCTCTTCTACATATCTTTCGGTGTCTGCCATGGTGTCCTCTTCTTCTCTCTTCGTGTGCTTCTAAACAAAACAAGCATAAAAAAACTCGCCCCCCTGTAAAGGACGAGATTCTATGCTCGTGGTACCACCTTTATTGAAACGCGCCTCGCGGCACGCTTCCACTCACGCGGTCGATGCATCACTGCATGATAACCGCTCCTCCGGCTAACGGTGAGGCTCCGGTCAGCTTCTCGCTGACGCTCTCAGGTGGGTTCGACGCGGCATCCATCTGCCGGCTTGCACTCTCCCGGCTCGCTGCTCGACTACTCCAGCGCCTACTATTCCCGATCAACGCGCTTCTGCTATTTGTTATGCTAAACAATACACTATGCCTTGTGAGATGTCAAGGGTATATCCATATTATGTATAGCTGTTGACTATTTCCCAACCTGCCTCGCTTTCCAGGTCATACTTCTCATTGAGAATGGTGTACCAATCACGACCATCGTAATGCCTGACCGCCAGAAACGCGGCGTACGCCATTTTGCGCACGGCTTGAGTTTCATCTTTGTTGCACACTACTGAGGCAAGCAGAGTCATTGTGCGGGTATCCCCTGTATCTTGTTGCAGATAGGACAGCGCTTCGGCCCCTGCCTGGCGACAGTCCTCGTCTGGATCTTCCAGCAAAAAGCGACGCGCTGTTTCCCAGTATTTTTCCAGGCCAAAATAGAGTGTTAGACTTTTCAAGGCCGTTGCACGCACGGTGCCATTTTCGCTGCTCAGGAGGTGCTCCAGCGCTGGGATAGCCGAAAAAAAACGCTCCTGCCCTAAATACGTAATGGTACGTAGAAGTTGCGGATCATGTAATTCCCTCTGGCCCATCTTCTCCAGGCTGCGTTGCAACGCAGCCTGCGTCTCCTGTACTTCTGTAGCCATAGAGGCTGCACGTTGCTTCAGATACAGCTCACCTTCTGCGTTCAGATAGGTATGAACCATGGACCAATCAGCATGGCGTTCTAGCACAAAACGCTCGTTCTGGATCGCGAATTGCTCCAGCAGCAAGTATCCACGGAGAACCGCTATCATGGCGGCATAGGCCCGTTTGCGCGTTGAACTCCACTCGGTAGAGTCGCAGACCACAGCAGCCAGCAAAGCCAGCGTACGAGCATCGCTCGTCGCTTGTTTCAGGTCCGCTAGCGCACTGATGCCCGCATCACGACATATATCATCTTCCAGCAAAAAGCGATGCGCTGTTTCCCAGTGTTTTTCCAGGCCGAAATAGCGGGTCAGACTTTTCAGTGCAATATCACGTAGCAGTGAGTCTTCGCTGGTCAGGAACTGTTCAATGGTAGGAATGGCCTCTGTGAAGTGAGCTTTTGCCAGACCTTCGATTCTTGCCGACACTTCCCCACGGGAAAGTTTTCCTTGCTGCAAATCACGGAGATTCTGCTGAAGACGTACTTGCTGCTCCTGTGGCGAAATCATATCCTGATGAGAGAGTTTTCCCGCGCGAAAAAGCCGCTCTAGTTCCGACTGAGCATCCTCTTGCTCCTCTTGATCATGCTGGTCCATTCTCGTGTACTCCTTCTACGTTCATTTCAAATCCTCCTTTCAACAGGAGGGCCGAAGCACATCCTTCAAATACGCAGACTAGGGAGGATAGGTAGCAGCAGTTGCATTGATACACCCAGAAGACTTGAGCACTTGACTGATAGACGGCCCAAAGCCGTTACTCGGCCAATCTGTGGGCTGCTTAATACCATACACATTTTTATTCACATAGTCTATCATTCTCTGGCAAGCATCTCGCATATTTTGCAAAATTTGCTGCAAGTTTGAAGAAACACCCCTGTTAAGTTGCCTCTCAATGATTCTCATTAATTTATAGAGAGAGTCCACTGCATTCTGAACTTCCTTATCATGCATTGCATTAGAAACCAGGCCATGTCCATCCTTCCATGCGCCTTCCAGGTCAGCAGGTGTCAGGTGCTGGGTAAGAGAGTTCCAAGCCCCTTCAAAGCCAGAGACAGTCTGATCGTTGAGAGCATTACGACCCGTCAATTGTGATCGGGGATTAATATAACCCTTGCGCAGGAGACAGCGCAACATCGCTGCGATCTTTACAAAAGACATCGAGCCATACAGATTTATCAAATAGAGGATCAGATCTTCCGGCACACCCGCATTAATCAAGTCGCCAAATGAGTCCCGAATCGCCTGTTGTTCATTAGGAGGGGTATCTTCCCAATTCGGCCAGTGCGGCAATTGTACACCGCTGGGAACAACAGGCTTGGTCATTGGCACTATGATAATAGCCGGCACAGTTGGTATGGCACGAGCGGAGCCAATTTGCTTTTGCTGGCCTACCCAGGTCTGCATTGAGTCATAGATATCCACATTGGCCCGCGAAATAATGCCCCCAGCGGCAGCAACTGTTACCCCAGTAACCAGGAGAGCTATAGCATCTGCCGGAATATTCAAGCCGAATTCGTCTACAGCGGCTCCATCAATCGCCACCGCCGCAGACATCAGCATCCCTTCACCTCCAGATGCGAGGCGATTTACAGTGTTAGAGATGATCCCATCAACTGTATCAAGCAATGTTTGATCGGCAGTCAGTGAGTTGTTCAAGCGATCATAAAGATCTTGTCCATATTTCTGCAACTGCTGATCTAGATACTGCAAAGCGCTTGCTGCACTTCCCTGGAACCCTTCAGCAGAGGTCAAAGCTTTGATAACTTTGGATGACTGGCCTGGATAGAAGGACAATGTCTGGAGCAGGGCCTTTTTATAGGGCATCGAGTCTTTAATCGGTCTGGTATATTTGTTTGCGTAATGGCTGTAGAGTAAATTCGTCAGGTATTGCCGTATATCCATTTTATGACCTCGCGAAACTATTATCTACTGATTTCCACACATAAATGGAGGAGGTCTCCCTGGGTATAACAAATGCCATTCTCTCCACAGAAGCGTTGTTCACTATGCCAGAGCCAGATCACATTTTGACCCTATTTAAACTAAATTGGAGGGATTATAGCCGTTAAAGGCCGCTGCTTCTCCCTGATCTTGCTGCTGCATAGCCTGAGAACCATGAGAGAGGTCATCAGCCAGGTTGCTATAAGTATTGTAGAACTCCTGAACGTTGAGATCCCAGAGATTGCAGTTATCGACTAGATCGTTGCTAAGTATGAAGAAGGTATCCCCGCCCTCTAATGGAGGCATTTCACTCCATATGTTCCTCAAATTGCTGATATTGGGGAGATGCTCTGAAATGGCACTTGCCATAAGAAATGATATTTGCTGCGAGGCAAAATCTAATGCCGCGAGAGGATAAGCAATAGTGATTGTATCCATGGGATTCTCCTCTTGCTGTTAATAGGCTAAAGGTTTATATACCGCTTTAATAAGATAATAACATAGTAATGCGAATAGTACAAGTTCTAATTGTGGTCCAATTGGAGCCAGAAGGTGGATTGCACGCCCTATAATAGGAGATAGGGCATATATCGGCGCTGCTGGCTGATAATCTGCTTAGATAGCGGCAGCCGATAGTACAACGGCGTCATACCCACCATCGAGTTCATTATAAGGAGACACTTCCGTGAAAAAGTTTATAGCCCTCTTCGTATTGCTCAGTCTGTTGACCACCCTGCTGGTAGCGTGCGGTGGCGGCGGCGGCGGCAGCGCCAGTCACGATGTTCATATGAATCAATCAAACTTTGCGCAGCCCAGTATCACCATCAGCAAGGGCGGCAGCATCAATCTGATCGATGATGCTGCCGTCCCCCACATCATTGAAAATGGGATGTGGGACAACGGCATTGCTAAGAATGTGGAGGAGAGCGGCGCTCCCACTGTGAATAGTCTACAGTTCAACGGCAACGATAGCCACAGTATCGGCCCCTTCACTACATCCGGGGCCTTCCATCTTTACTGCACCGTTCACGAGAACATGAATCTTACGGTCACAGTACAATAGAAAGCTGAACATGAAAAGAGGAGTGTAGGCGCCGCTTACACTCCTCTTTTCTATGCGTATCGCTACTCCTGTGAGAAGAAGATGCTCTTCACCTCGGTATAGAGCTGAGCCGCGTGCATGCCCATCTCGCGGCCAATACCGCTCTTTTTGTAGCCTCCAAAGGGGGCCTCCGTATGCACGCTATGCGCGGAATTCACCGACAGCACACCTGCGCGCAAGCCTTTGGCCACGCGGATCGCCCGGCCAAGATCGCGCGTCCACAGCGAGCCAGACAGCCCATAGGGGGTGTCATTGGCCAGGCGGATGGCCTCCTCCTCCGTCTCGAATGGCAAAATACACACCACAGGCCCGAATATCTCTTCCTGGGCCACGCGCATCTTGTTATCGACATCCGTGAGGATCGCCGGACGCAGAAAATAGCCCTCCTCGGCGCCGGTTATGGCTGGTACATCACCGCCGCTGAGCAGCCGTGCGCCCTCCTCACGTCCAAGCGCGATGTAATCAAGCGCACGCTGCCGCTGGCCCGCCGAGATGAGCGGCCCAACCTCGCTCTCCTCGTCAAGCGGCTGCCCAATACGCAGTGCCGCCGTGCGCTTCTCGAAGCGTTCGATAAACTCTGCATAGACCGAACGCTGCACCAGGATACGGGCGCGCGCGCAGCAGTCCTGCCCGCAATTGCCAAAGACGGCGAACACCGACGCCTCGACGCAGCGCTCCATCTCCGCGTCAGCGAACACGACATTCGCGGCCTTGCCACCCAGCTCAAGCGATACACGCGTAATATCCTGCGCGCACAGGCCCATGATCTGCGAGCCAACCTCGGTCGAACCCGTGAATGAGACCTTCGATACCAGCGGATGCCTGACCAGCGCATTGCCGACCGCCGATCCTGGTCCGGGAAGCACGGAGAGCACGCCAGGCGGCAGGCCGGCCTCCATCAAAATATCTGCTAGCATCAGGGCAGACAGCGGCGTGAGCTGGGCAGGCTTCACAACAACCGTGTTGCCGCATGCCAGAGCGGGCGCGATCTTCCACGAGGCGATGACCATAGGGAAGTTCCACGGCGTGATCAAGGCGCATACACCGACCGGCTCCCGCAGCGTCACCTCCAGGCCCGCGTCCTGCACCGGGATAGTCTCCCCAAATATCTTGTTCGCCGCCCCACCCCAGTACTCAAGCACCCCCGCCACAAGACCAACCTCGCCGCGCGCGTCTCCAATAGGCTTGCCCGCGTTACGTGCCTCAATGACGGCGATAGACTCCAGGCGCTCCCGCACCAGCACGGCCGCCCTTAGCAGTATGCGGCCACGCTCTGTGGCGCTCAGGCGCGGCCAGCGGCCTGCCTCAAAGCTGCGGTAAGCCGCCTGCACGGTCCGCTCAACATCCTCAAGCCCTGCTTCGGCTACCTCCGCAAAAGGCCGACCCAAGGCAGGCTCGATGACGGCATACGTCTTGCCATCCACAGCGGGAACGCGCTCCCCGCCAAGCACTAAATGCTCAATCGACATTGTAACTGCCTTTCAAAATATAATTCTCTGTCTTGATTCCTGCACATACACGCAGTACACTGCTATAAGTCATACCGAATTTTCGTAGTCTCCTTCAATCCGCCTAAGGG
>JALYVR010000370.1 GCA_030853145.1 Chloroflexota bacterium
GTCTACGGACTGGCGACGCTGCCCCTGGGTGTGTGGGCGGACCGCACGAAGCGCAAGAACATCGTGAGCATATGTGTCGGCATCTGGAGTGTCGCCACAGTGCTCTCCGGCTTCACGCGCAGCTTCATACAGTTGTTCAGCACGCGCGCCATCCTGGGCATCGGCGAGGCTGGCTACGCCCCGGCCTCGCTCTCGCTGCTGGGCGACTATTTCCCCAAAGAGAAGCGAGGCCGCATCCTCTCCTACTGGTCGTCGGGCACCTTGATCGGGGCGGCTATCGGCTTCACGCTGGGAGGCCTGATCGCGGACAGTCTTGGTTGGCGCTGGGCCTTTTACGTCGTGGGCATCCCTGGCCTGATCGCCGCCTTCCTGGCCTGGCGCATGCTCGAACCGGAACGCGGCGCATCTGATAGTGCAGACGAGAGTCCAGAGGAGGCAGCGGGCGCATTAGAGGGACATGGCAGCATGGGCAAAGACTTCTGGCCCGCCGCCAGGGCCATCATGAAAGTCCCGACCTATATGACGCTGGTAGGCGCGCTGATCTTCAGCTTCTTCACCATCGGCGGCACCTCCGTCTGGCTGCCAACCTACCTCCATCACGACTTCAAGCTTACCCTTACGCAGGCGGGCATCACATCGGGAGCCGTCCTGGTGGGGAGCGGGCTGATCGGGACGGTTCTTGGCGGCTGGCTGGCGGACCGCGCCCAGCGCTCTCGACCTGAAGGGCGCCTCTTCGTGGCTATGTTGGGCTTCCTCATCGGGGCGCCGTTGGCCTTTCTGGCCCTGCTCTTCAACACGCTGCCACTCTTCATTGGCACGCTCTTCCTGGCCGGCATCGCGCTCAACTTTTGCGTGGGGCCGCTGAACGCCGTAATCCAGGATGTCATCGTGCCCGAAGTGCGCGCCACCGCGCTGGGCCTCTCACTCCTGCTGGCGCACCTGCTGGGCGACGCGGCCTCGCCCGTGATTATTGGCTGGATCGCCGATGGCTATTCGCTGAAGTTCGCGCTGCTGGTAACGGCGCCGGTAGCCCTGCTGGTGGCGGGCCTGATCTGTATTCTCGGCTTGCGCACCGTAGCCGGCGATATGCGACACATGCATGAGCAGCTACGGCGCAAAGAGTCTGTGAAGCAGGCGTAACGCGGAGAAGGCCTCCTATCACATAGATAGGAGGCCTTCTCTGGAGCGGGTTACGGGGCTCGAACCCGTGGTCTCAACTTTGGGAAAGTTGCATGTTACCACTACACCAAACCCGCCTGTCAACTACTGACAGGGGGAAGTATAGCCTATAGAAATACAAAAGTCAAGAGTTCGCATTCCTAGAATTTTTGTGCCTGTTTCAATCTTCGATTTGAGATTTTATATCTCCGTCCTCACCACGTTTGTGATATGATGAGGACACATTCACACTGGTAGCACAGAGAACTATCTCACACAAAAGATACAACCAGGCAGGAGACACATATGGGTCTGTTATCACGCCTCGCGACCTTCTTTCGTATTCGCGCGAACTCAGCGCTGGACAAAGCCGAAGATCCGGGCCAGGTCCTGGACTACTCGTATAGCAAGCAAGTGGAACAGCTTCAACAACTACGCCGTTCAATCGCCGATGTAGTGACCAACGAAAAGCGCCTGGAGTTGCAGCAGACGCAGATTCAGCAGCAATTCAACCGCCTCGACCAGCAAGCGCTGCAGGCGCTACAGGCGAACCGCGAAGACCTGGCGCGCATGGCCTTACAGCGCAAAGAGGCGCTGCTGGCTCAGCTCAACACCTACGAGCAGCAGATCGCCCAGTTACGCTCCCAGGAAGAGAAACTCATCACCATGGAGCGCACAGTCTCCGGGCGCGTAGATGCCTTCCGCACGCAGAAAGAGATGGTCAAGGCACAGTACGGCGCCGCTCAGGCGCAGGTAAAGATCAACGAGACGCTTACCGGCATCTCCCAGGAGATGTCAGAGATGAACCTGGCCATGCAGCGCGCGCAGGACAAGGTGCTGACGATGCAGGCGCGCGCCAATGCCATGGAGACCCTGATCGAACAGGGCGCCTTGAGCGACCAGGGCATGCTTGGCTCTGGCGATACGCTTGATCGCGAGCTACAGAAGATCGCCTCAGAACAAAACGTGGATGCACAGTTGCAGGCACTGAAACAGCACTTGCAGATCAGCGGCCCCGATACCCAGCAAAGACCGGGGCAGTTGCCTCCTCCCTCCTAAAAAACCGGGAGGTTCTGTGGTACAGGCAGCAACAAAAGACCTATTTTCGACACAACAAAAACCCTACCGGCGTTGAGTCAACGCCGGTTTTTGG
This sequence comes from Chloroflexota bacterium, assembly GCA_030853145.1. Classification (GTDB taxonomy): domain Bacteria; phylum Chloroflexota; class Ktedonobacteria; order Ktedonobacterales; family Ktedonobacteraceae; genus JALYTT01. The sequence goes on from JALYVR010000370.1 coordinate 2,312, forward strand.
GACAAATGCACCACCAGCCAGCACAGCATCAACCGAGTATACGCCAGTCTGCTCAGCAAACAAAAAGGCTAGCCTCCCCCAAGGCTAGCCCTTCTTTTTCTCCCGCGCCTTCTGCGCCTTATAATAGGCCTTTGGCTTTGGATGGCGTTCGGTATCAACATACGCCGCCGGAGCGGCATCTTCGCGCGCCGTCACCTCGGTCTCATGGCGCTCGCCGATCAACTCCTGCAAGTCGTTGTAGATACTGTAGTTATCATGGACCTCCGGTAAGCGCAACATATGGCGCAATACCTGGATCTGATTGAACGATGTCTGATCGTTTTTGGTCGCCTCGGACTTCTTCAGCAGTTTCTCCACCATCTCGATGCTATCGTCGTGGGCGCCAATCTGATCAAGGCGATCTCGCACTACTAAGAGTTGCTCATATAAGTTCATAGCAGTCCTTTCCCTTTAGCCGTGGCATGAACGTGTCTGTGCTCCTGCGCCCGGTTCACCTGGAGCGCCGAAGCCTGGACACACCCGATCCCTGACGGGACGAGACTTCTCGTTTCGGCGACGAGAAACACGGCTATAGGGATTATACCGCAAACCACTAAGAGGTGTCATCACCTATAAGGGGGACATGTACATATATTCTTAGCGTTCTCTCAGCGTGCGGGCCATGCGGCGCGGGGGGTCCACGAACCAGCTCCAGGCGCATTGGGCCACATAGGTACCGGCGGAGAGGCGCGTAGGTGGCAGTTCTTGCCCGCCAGAAGCGGTGGTGCGCTCAAGGATGGCGCGGCGCAGATCAGCGGGGGTCGAGCCGGGAAAGAGCGTGTAGGCGGCGCCAATGTGCTGCCAGAAGTGCGCATCGCTGCCGCCGGTTTCGGCCAGGCGCCAGCGTTGATTGGCCATGCGCACAGCATGCCGCATCGAGGCGTTCGCGGGCGAGGGATTGTACATCTCGATGCCATCAATGACAAAACCTTTGTTGAGCAGTTCATCGATTTTCGCCCGGCTCAGGCTGGGTACCAGGCGACCGAGCGGGTGCGGCACAACGACCAATCCACCCTGCTCCTTAATAGCCTCGATTGACTCCTCTACCGAACGCAGCGCTTTGGGGGCCTTTTTCACAAACAGCCCTAGCAGGTGGCCCTGCCGTGTACTCACCTCAACGCCTGTAATCATCTGCAACGGGCGCTCCTGGTCGGCTTCTTGCGCCGCCAGCAGGTCCGCCACACGCCGGGCGCCCTCCACATGGTCATGATCAGTAATCGCGATCAGACGCAGGCCGCGCTGCCGCGCCTCGTCTATCACCTGCGCGGGACTGGCCCAGCCATCGCCCAGATTCGTATGCATATGCACATCGGCGCGGCTGTACCCGGCAGGGGTGGTAAGCGGAGAGACAACTGCTGTGTGACGCACGATTTCGAGATCCATACATCCTCTATTTCTATACAATTTCTGTTCCTTCTCTATGCAGGGGCAGCGCGATAAAGAACGTCGAGCCTTCGCCAGGAATACCCTGGCTCTCCATCCAGATAGAGCCGCCCATGGCCTCTGTCAACTGCCGGCAGAGATAGAGGCCCAGCCCGGCCCCACGCTGTGTGCTGTTGATCGCGCTGGTCAGGCGCATAAATTTGGTGAAGAGGTAGGGCTGCTCCTCTGGCAACACGCCCGGCCCCCAATCGCGTATGGCGATGACCACAAAACAATCGCTAACAGGCCTGGTAGGACGCTGCGTACTGGCTGGAATAAGGAGACAAAAATTATCCCAGCCCATACGCGTCGTATGTATCTCTATATCTGAACCAGGCGGTGTATACTTTAAAGCATTGCCAACGACATTCAGCAACACCTGGCGCAGGCGCAGATCATCTACCCAGACATGCAGCTCATCAGCGATATGAAGCTGCACGGAACGCTCTTCGCGCACAAGGATGGGTTCGAGAATCTCTAGAATCATGGAGACGGCCCGCACCACCGGTACCGATCCCAGCTTGAGCAGCACCCGGTCCTGGTCTATACGGCTGGCATCCATTACGTTACCCAGCAGCAACACTAATTCCTCGCAGGCGCGGCGCGCATTATTGACAAAGCGCACCTTCGCCTCTTCATTCAGCGAGGCATTGAAGTCACCCAGCAATTCGAGATAGCCCTGGATCGCTGTCAAAGGCGTGCGCAGCTCGTGCGATGCTGTCATCAGGAAGTGATTTTTCAGCCGCTCGGACTCCTGCGCCTGCTTCAAGGCCTCGCGTAGCTCGCCGTATAAACTCGCATTGATAATCGCAACGCCAGCCTCGGCCGCAATCGCCTTGAGGATCTTTAACTGCCGCCTGGTGTAGGCATACTGCTGGTAGCTCTGAACGGAGAGCATGCCAATGGCGTTTGTGCCGTAACGGATAGGCACAAACATCAGCGACTCCGACGCTCGCTCGCTGCCGAGCCACTCTTCATCTGCGCCTTCGGCATCAACATGGATGGACTCCAGATACTCCTGGCTGGTGGAGAACAGGCGGCCTACCTCTTCTTGAAAAATGATATCATGGGTGTGTGGCCGAATGGGACCAACCTCGGTGGACGGATAGCGGACGCCATTATCGACAAAGTAGTCCATAAGCAGCATTTCGCCCTCGTTAGTCTGTCGATAATGCGCGATATAGAAGGCATCGACAGGCATGATGCGCGCTATCTGTTCGTAGATCGTTTGATAGGTCTTCTCCATATCTCCCTGGGCGTCGGGCGAGAAAAGCGCCTGCCCAATCTCAATCAGGGTCGCACGCTCATCGTTGGTGCGCTGCATCTCTGCATACAGGCGCGTCCCCTCAATGACCACCGCCGCCTGATTAGCAAATAACTCAAAGAGCGGCACCATCTCAATGGTTGGACGTAAACCATCCACAGGCGCATCAGGGGTCAAAAAACCAAGCATGGTATTATCGCCGCTGAAGAGCGGCACAATAAAGAGGTCTTCAGCCTGCCAATGCATATCTAGAGGCGAATAGAGCGACGAGGACGAGGGTGGGAGTATACTCTCATCTTCCACGATTACAAAGAAGGAGAAGGTGTAATCATCCCACACAGGCGCCCCGGAAGGGATCAGATAGGAGTCGCTAATGCGATATTCTTCACTGGTGAGCTTTTTTACGATATCTTCTGGGATCGGATGCTGGGCCAGGTATGCCCGCTGCCGGCTGTTGATGCCTGAAGTGGCTCTGGCATAGAAATTCCCGGCCCCATCGGAGAGGTACAGCGCGGAATAGCGGAAGCGCAACGCTTTGCAGGCCGCCTCCGAGACCCCCTTCAGCAGGGTATCAG
>JALYVR010000371.1 GCA_030853145.1 Chloroflexota bacterium
AGAGACGACATAGAGCCGGTACGGCGGCCCGCCGAGGTGCGGAGGGCGATCTACCGGTGTTATGCGCGCGAATTGTCCCAGGAGAGTATTTGCCAGCCTGTCGTCCGGCCCTACAAGGAAAACGGCCGGCCCGGCGTCAAGAGCGGGGAGCACGAGGCAGCTCTCGGCGCTGAAGAGTGTGTTCGGCGTCTGCATCTGTTCGGCGAGGTAGCGCATCGCCACCTCGTCGCTGGTATCAGTGGCGATATATACCCGGTGCAGGTGTCGCTGCCGCGCTAACTGATCGGCTTCGCCGATGGCCCGCTCTTGCGAACTCAGATCGCTAAAGTAGAGCGCAGGAACCGGCTGGAGCGTGTGCGCGTTGAAGGAGCCGCGGCTGCTATCCACTAGTTCGGCTGTGGTGCCTGCCAGTTGTGCTGTGACAATGAGGCATACCAGCACGATGACGCCGTAACGTATCCAGAAGGCCTTTGTTGCTCTGCTCCCACCCTTACTTCCCCAGTGCTGAGCCCACCCGAAGACCTGGGCAAGAAACAGCGCGATCAAGATAAACTGTCCCGGAATGAGCATGATGAGGTAGTGTGTTTGGATGCTCACCGAATGGCGTGAGAGAACGAGCAGCGGCGTGATCTGCCAGCTCAGGAGCAGCACATACCCATACCTGGCAGGGTCCGCGCGAAGCTGCTGCCACCACCGTCGGAGGATGGCTATGCCACTGTGCGCGGCTATCGCTGCTCCCATAGTGTTCACTACGCTCTTCTGCGTTCTGATGAATGCCAGCACCGTTGTGGCAAACCCGCCGACCAATAGCCAGGGCAGCAGTGTGTCTAGCCAGGAGAGCAGGGGTACGAGCCTGCGTAATATGGAATGCGGGTCATCGGGCGGCAGATCGTGTGGATTGAGCAGGTTGTGCGCGTAGGGACTGAGGAAAAGTTGGTAGATGGAGATGGCCTGGTTGTCCACGGAGGAAGGCTGTTGCGACATACTGAGGGCGATGGATAGGTCAACGAAGTGGGTCGCGTTTTCCCAGAGCAGGTAGGGGAAGAAAATAATCGCTAGCGCGATAGCGGTAAGGGCGAGATCGCGCTTACGAATTGTTCCCGGCGCGAACATACATGCGAGAAGGAATGGCACGGCGAGTACCAGGGTCAATCCATGGAGCTGGTAGAGCAGGCCAAGCAACAGCGCGGCGGGGAAGAACCAGTCCTTGCGCCTCTCGACAGCGCCTCGAAACAGCGCGAACATCAAGAGTATCACCAGCGGCGGCAGCAGGTTTTGCTGCCAGATGAAGCGGCTATACTCCACCGGCCTGAGCGCCGTAGCGTAGAGCAGCGCCGCGATAATCCCTGCCGCTCGCCCGTAGTAGCGCCGCGTGAAGAGGTACGTCAGGAGCACCGCCGCTGTATTAACCACTCCCACCAGTATCGCTCCCCACAGCGGATCAGCGCTCAGCAAAGCTGGGAACAGGAAAAAGTAGACGGCGGCGGGCGGATTCATCACCCGGATAGAGGAGACGATCCCGGTCGCCGGCAGCAGGTGATACGCTATCGCGTCGTGTGCCATGCGAAAGAGCGCCGCCTGGTCACCATCAAACTCTGTCGTGTTGATCTGATACAGGCGTAAGAAACCCGCAATGCATACGATGGGATAGATTTCCCAGGTGCCTATCCATGCTGGAAACCGCCTGCCGCAGCCAGACTTTGCGGCATGTTCGTTCTCTCGTAATGGGGTAATGCTCATCTTCCACCTTTCCTCACTTCTCATCTACTAACCATCCGCGCTTCTCTCGCTCCTACACGACGAAACCTCCTGAACAGATCACAGTATAAACCATCTTATGTTATAATACCTATAAATATCTAAAAGTACCATGCAACGTTACATAAAATCTTCTAAACATAACTACGTATGAATGCGTATTATGCTTGCTTCGTTGATTGTATGGTGAGACCTTCGGCATGCTGGAACCAGGCTGCGGCCATTTCTAGCGTGGATGGATGAAACGTGCTATAATATTGGCGAGACAAGAGGCGGAGAAACTGCTCACCTGCGCTGTGGCGAGACTGCCTGCACGCGTAAAAGGGAAGAGATGGTGCTACGACTCTCTATACCGAGCATAGGTGCTGCTAAACCTTTGCAGAGGAGCATTATATATGAGCAGCGAAATCAAACACAATGGTCAAACGCCCGTTCCCGGAACACGACGCAAGCCAGTTCCGATTCAGATGGCATCTGGCCCGCAAGAGTATATTCCGGGCGATCAGGAACTGCCAGTCGCGATCACCAGCCTTGCGGAAATGGTGCAGTGGGCGCAGAACTGGGCGCGTTCAAAATCTGTATGGCCTCTAGGATATGGTCTGGCGTGCTGTGCTATCGAGATGATGGCCAGCGCACAGGCGCACTATGATCTTTCACGTTTTGGCTCGGAGGTCTTCCGCTCAAGCCCCCGCCAAGCTGACCTGATGATTGTGGCGGGCACAGTTTCTGTGAAGATGGGTCCGCGCCTGCGGCTCCTGTGGGAGCAGATGCCGGAACCCAAATGGGTTCTCAGCATGGGCCAGTGTGCCAATTCCGGCGGCGAATTCTATGATAGCTATTATACGGTCCAGGGTGTCGATACAATTGTGCCAGTGGATGTGTATGTTCCTGGCTGTCCCCCCCGTCCAGAGGCGCTCATTGAAGGTATCCTCAAGCTACGCGAGAAGATAGCGAAGCAGGGCCTCAAGGTGCGCGGCGAGAAGGAAATAGAGGTGTAGTGTATGCGAGGCATCCTTGAAGGGATGGGGCTAACATTTAGCCATCTCTTCCGACCCAAGGTGACACGGCTGTATCCCTATGAGAAACCCAAACTGCCCCCTCGCAGTCGCGGCTTGATCCATTTGATCGCGGAGGTGGGCCTGGATACAGAAATCAATCTGAAGTGTGAATCTTGCCTGCTGTGCGAGAAGGCCTGCCCGCCGCGCGCGATTACCATTGAGTATGAGCCGCTTCACCTTTGGAGAACCCGGCCCTGGTTCCAGTCGTACGTTCGCGATGGCGCTGAGAAGTTTACATCGCGTAAAATACCGGCGGCCTCAGGCGCATCCAAAGGGGGCTTCTATACCCAGCGTATCGCCGAGTACGCGGTGGACTATCACAACAGGCCTATCTCTCCCTGTGTGGCTATGCCCGTCAAGGATTACCTGGAGCCTGAGATAGATCTTGCTAAGGTTGACGAGTTGCTGACGACCTGGCCGGAGGAGGCTGGAACGCTGCCCGCGTTGCTGGACGCGGTAATGGATATCTATGGCTACCTGCCCCTGCCAGCGGCCAAACGTATTGTGCAGACAAGAGGCGTCGATCTGAGCGATCTCTTCGGCATCGCGACCATGAGCCCGAAGTTTAAGCCCGCACCCGCCGTGAAGGGCATCACGCGAGACGACCAGCCGCTGCGCGGTCTGGCGCCCGACCAACGAGGTGTGTGGGGCAATATTCATCATGTGAGGCAGCCCAATGCCTGATTTTGATACGACATATCGCGTATTGCGACGGCGCGGCGAACCCGATGTGCGCGCCCTCGAAGCCTACCGCCGCTCTGGCGGCTATAGCGCTGTAGAAAAGGCTCTGCGCGAGCAGACGCCCGCGCAGGTGATTCAGCAGGTCAGCGACGCCAAATTGCGTGGGCGCGGCGGCGCCGGTCGCCTGGCCGGCGAGAAATGGCACATCGTGAGTCGTCAGGAAGATGCGCCGAAGTACGTTATTTGTAACGCCTATGATGCCGATCCGCGCTCATGGGCCGCGCGTTCTCTGCTGGAGCGCAATCCACACCAGGTTATCGAGGGTATTATCCTGGCGGCCTATGCCGTGGGCGCCTCGGAAGCCTATCTCTTCGCGCGCAGCTTCTTCGTGGAAGGTATCGCAGCCGTACGGCGGGCGCTGCAGGAGGCCATCGATGCCAACCTCGTGGGCCGCGATATCCTGGGCACCGATTTCAGTTGCACCATTACTGTGCTGGGCGTCGATAGCGGCTTTATGGGTGGCGAGGAGACCGTGCAGATGGCCCTGATCAAGGGCCGGCGCGGTATGCCTGAGCAGCGGCCTCCTTACCCGGCGCAGGCTGGTCTGTGGGATAAGCCAACGGCCATTAACTCTATTGAAACGCTAGCAAACGTGCCTGTCATTGTGCGCGAAGGTCCCGAGGCCTTTACCAGCGTAGGCACCGTGACCACCGGCGGCACCAAGGTGCTGACAGTCTATGACTACTTGCCTGATAGCGAGCCGAAGGTGATCGAAGTGCCCTTTGGCGCCACGCTACGCGAAGTGCTGCGACACGCGGGCTATAGCCATCCCGATAGCGACCTGCGCGCCGTCGTTGTGGGCGGCGCTGAAGGTGGCGCGCTGCCTCCCAGCGCGCTCGATACGCCGTTTGACTTTGACCCCATCGAAGAGGCGGGCGCCATCGTCGGCTCCGGCGTGATCGAGCTGCTGCCGGCCAATACCTGTATGGTCGCCTGGGCTATGGAGCGCAGTCACTATCTCAGCAAGGAGACCTGCGGGAAATGCGTGCCATGCCGCATCGGCGTCAAGCGTATCACCGGCATCCTCGAAGGCATCGCCAGCGACCTTGGTTCCAATTCAGACCTGGCCCTGCTTGATGAGCTTGCTGCCTATGTGCCGGCCGGGTCGCTCTGCGGCTTTGGTGTGCAGGCGCCCAACGCGCTCAAGACCGCCAAACACTACTGGCCCGAGCATTTTAAGATGCATATCGAGGAACAGCAGTGTCCCACGGGTACCTGCGTTCCGGTTCGTGCTCAGCGTTTCGTGACGAAACATGTCTTGCCATAAGGTTTTCGCGCTTGTAATGCTTTGCGCCGTAACCGCTTGCAAGCGCGAAAAAAGCAACCTGGAAGAGGAAGTTCATGGCTATAACAATTCGAGATAATCTTTCACCAGCGCTTCAGGATGGGAACGGGGCCATGGTGCGCAACGAGGTTGGGCAGCCCGGCCTCACATTGACCATTGATGGCAAGACCGTACAGGCCTACGAGAACCAGACGATCCTGAGCGCGGCCATCGATCACGGTATGATGGATATCCCGAACCTGTGTAATGACGAGAAACTGGAGCCAACCTCGGCCTGTCGCATGTGCCTCGTCCACATCGAGGGCTATGCGCGGCCTCTGCCTTCGTGTAATACGCCGGTGGCTCCCGGTATGGTAGTCACGACGCAATCGGACGAGCTGTTTCATATCCGGCGCACCAATCTGGAGATGATCCTCTCTGACCATAACGCGTATTGTCAGCCGCCGTGCCAGATAGACTGTCCAACGCATATCGATATCCCCGGTTACCTGGAACTGATCGCCAAAGGGTCGATGAAAGAGGCGACGCGCCTGGTCAAAGAGGTGCTGCCTTTCCCCTATATCCTGGGCCTCACCTGCCCGGCTCCCTGTCAGAAAGGCTGCCGCCGCGCGCTAGTCGAGGAGGAGATCGCCATCTGTCGCATGCATGGTCATGCCGCGGAGTCCTGCCTGCTTGAGCCGCCGATACCCTTTGTCGAGGACCCGCCGACTGGCAAGCGCGTGGCGATTGTGGGCGCCGGTCCTGCCGGCCTCTCCGCCGCGTATTACC
>JALYVR010000372.1 GCA_030853145.1 Chloroflexota bacterium
ATCCAGCACATACTCGCCCGTGAGCCGCTGCACGATAAAAGAACTGGCCATCAGGAAGTAGCGCGTTTTGTGCCAGACTTCGGGTTCATGACGTTTGAGCCAGGCCAGTTTGGGTCCGACCGCCTGGCTCGTGAGCGGGGAGCCACAGCGCTCTAAAATGCGCTCGGCTCCGTAGCGCTCGGTCTGCTCCTCGATCTCGCGCGTTGCACGGGTATCGATACCGTAGAGGATCGCCGGGCGCAAAGGGTCCCCATGCTCATCGGCCGCCAGCAGGCATGGTCCGATGCCGCTCACACAGACCGCGGCAATGGGAGCATCCGCCTGCGGCAGCAACTGCGCGCAGAGAGACATAAAATCCGCCCACCAGACACTTTCAGCATCATGCTCGGCCCAACCAGGGTGCGGCAACGAAAGCTCATGCGCGCGCTCGCTGCGCGCGATAATCTCCCCATCCGGGCGCACCAGCACGCCTTTTGAGCTGGCGGTGCCAATATCAATGCCCAGCAATAATGCGCTCATGCCGCGTCCCCAAAGCCATCGTAGTCGATATCCAGCAGCTTGCAGATAACCCGCAGTTCCGCCACGTAGTCACCAGGCACAGCATGGATATGGTTTGAGCCATAGCGTCCTAGAATCTCGTCGGCACTGGCGTTCATGCGCGCAAAGGCGTGCGGCCATATGTAGTCAGACTGGTGCATCAGCCACTCGTTGGTCTCGTTATCGTATTGTTCCAGGCTGCCACGCAAAACGTGCATGCGATAGCGCCCGTTCAGACGCGTGAGACGAGCAAAAGTAAAATCGCCGGGCGCGGCCAGGTGCTGAATGGAGGCGCCTCCGGCCGGGAAGTAGAAACCTTCTGGGTAGAGATGGACATGGCGCATATTCTCGGCGGGATCCGCGCTGCGGGCCGCGAACCAGGTGGCATGCTCACCGGAGTTGCAGAGGTCCCAGATCTCGCGGTCCGCGTGGTAGTGCCGGACATCGGCGAAGAGCACGGGCGTATGCGCGAGTCCCTTGAGAAGCTGCATCGTTAAGGCGGCATCCATATCGGCCTCGGTGGCGCAGACATGTGTCTCTTTGGGGCCATCCCAATCGTAGGGATCATTCAGGAAGGCCTCCGTGACATCCATCGTCGCGAAATGCGTCGTTAATTCGGGCTGACCTTTAATGCCGGAGAAGTCCAGGCCCCACTCGGCGATCAGTTCGCGCATGGCATAATAAGAGGCAATCTGGCGCTCCAGAATCTCAGGTGTAAGCTGCTGGCCGTCATAGTGAACCTGCGCCGCGTGCTTTTCGAGCCACACGCGAGCCTCACGCAGGCGGCTTTTCTCCACCAGCGCGGAGCGGCGCACAATCTCCCACTGGTCGATCTCCTCAACATCCACGCCGAACTTGGCGAGCCACTGATCGCTATTGGAGACCGCGGTGTACATGCCCATCGGGCGGCCGCCGATGCGCCCAAAGGTGCTGCCTTGCAGCGAAACCACGGCGGCGGCGGCCCGCGCGTAGTGTTCGATGCGCGTCAACACGGCCGGATCTGTAATATCCCCCCAGACACGGCCATAGACACGACCGACCTGATCGAGTCCGCCAGCGGCCGCGAGCATGCCAACCATCCCTGGGAATTTGGGGTCGATGTTCGAGAAGAGCAGCATGGGTCCAGGGGTGGCCTGCGCTGCCAGCATCGCGAAATGTGGGAATGCCCAGACAGGAATGTTAAAAATAGTCAGGTCCGGGTGCGTATCGGCGACGCGCCTGGCTTCTTTCGTCGCTAATTCATGCGTCCACACCGTCTCATGCGCGCGCGTCACCTCGTGTCCCCTGGCCTGGAGAGCGCTGGCGATGCTGCTTTCAATGCGCTGCGTGAAATCTACAATATCACGATGAACAAAATCTCTGCCATCAGAGAAAGTTATAAGTCCAATACGAGCCAAAACGTGTCCCCTTCTGTAACTAGAGTAACGACCTCTACTATACTGTCAAGCTTCATTCGGCAGGGTAACGGGCGACCCCCCTCTCGTGTAGGGGCCGGGGCGCGGGCCAGCGGCGCCCCTACAAATCCGCCTCCTCCCTGGCCGCGTACGCGTGATCGGCACGGATGCGGCATTTCGTGTAGGGGCGCCGCTTCGGCGCCCCTAGCCCGCTGACAAGGCCTGCGCCCCTACACGCTGTACCGGCTATGACGTGGGTACAGCGCGAGGGCGCGAGGAGCCTCGGATACGCAACGTCGCCGCCAGAACAATCTCCTGTCGCGTGAACGCTGTGGGGGTTTGCAGCCGCTGGAACAGACGCAAGGCGGCAGTACTCCCTAGCTCATAGACCGGCTGGGTCACAGTGGTCAGCGAGATAGCACTGAGAGTAGCCCAGGGCATCTCGTCAAAGCCGACAACGGCGATGTCATCAGGGGCACGCAGGTGACGGACGTACAATGCCTCAAGCGCCCCTAACGTCATGAGGTTGTTCCCAACGAAGAGCGCATCAATGCCGGGTTCCAGTTCCAGTAACTCGCCGGCAAGCCGCCGCCCGCTCTCCTCTTTGAAAGAGCCGACACGTTCGAGCTGAGCATCATGCTCAATGCCAGCCTCCCGTAGCGCTTGCCGGTAGCCTTCAAGCCGCTCGCGCCCGGTCGTCGTGGTGAGAGGGCCAGTAATCATGCCGATACGCCGGTAACCATTGGCGACCAAATGCGCGACAGCCTCCTGTGCCGCACGTACATTATCGACAAGGACCGCGTCGGTGTCATAGCCTGCGATACGCCGGTCGACAGCGAGAATGGGGATATTGTGTTCCTGAAATAATTTCAGATCGCGCTGCCGCTCATTGGTGGCGACAACGATGGCCCCGGCTACACGTTCCGCGCAGAGTACCTCGATGTACTGTCGCTCTTTGGCGGCATCTTCGTCTGAATTGCATAGAATCACGCTGTAGCCATTATGTTGCGCCACGTCCTCGATGCCCCGAATGAGCGTTGTGAAAAAGGGGTTCTGGATGTCGGTAATCAACAAGCCGATAATCTGCGAACGATTTGTCTGCAAGGTACGCGCGGCACGGCTTGGTTGATAATGTAATTCTTCTACCGCCGCGCGTACACGTGCAGCCACCTCAGTGTTGACCCGCGCGGTACCGTTGAGGACGCGCGATACCGTAGAGATGGAGACACCAGCAAGCTTTGCCACCTCTTGAATATTTGCCATAGATTGCCCCTTTTGTCTCCTTCTCAATCTTGATTTATGAAGGGATTTTCTTGTTTTTCACAACCTTCTATCAGGCGATCCAAACATAATATAAAAACCTTTTCAAGATAACCCCTCTGATACCAAAATGGGTTTGTCTTCGTTAGATTGAGTATAGAACAAGGAGATTGGCTTGTCAAGCCATAATTTAAGACGTATCGAAATTAGTCCCGCTACCTCTTGACGAACCTGAAGTTAGTGTGTATTATTTTTAATAAGTCTTGATTTGAAAAGCTTTTCTTAAGTAGATCGAAGCTTTTCTCTTGATAGCATGAAAAGCTTTTCTCTTCGGAGCCATCTCTAATGCAGATGTAGGGGCGCCGTTTACAAGCCCGCGCGGAAGGAGTACACCTGACAATGGACGCAATCGATGGAGCGGACAACAATGCATCTCACCCTCTGCAAGATCCCGGCGATCCTGCAGAACCTGCGCGCGTGGAGATGGTGAATATCTCCAAAGGCTTTCCAGGGGTGCAGGCTCTCAAAGGAGTTTCGCTGAGTGTCCGTGCCGGAGAAGTGCGCGCCCTTCTGGGGGAGAACGGTGCCGGCAAAACGACATTGATGAATATCCTTGATGGCGTTTTCGCCGACTACGGTGGTGAGATCCTTATCGATGGCAAGCCGGTCTCCATCCACTCACCGCGCGACGCACAAAAGTTGGGTATTGCCATGATTCACCAGGAGTTGAACCTGGTACCCGAACTTTCCGTATCGGCTAACATTTTCCTGGGTCGTGAGATGCATACACCCATAGGAACCATCGATCGCAAGCTTATGCAACGCAAGGCGGCTGAATTGCTGGCAGAGTTGGACGTAACCATCCCGCCAATCAGGCCGGTACACCTGGCACGTGTCGCCGAGCAACAGCTTATCGAGGTCGCCAAAGCGCTCTCGCTCAATGCGCGTATCCTGATTATGGACGAGCCAACCTCAGCGCTGGCCGATGCCGAAGTGCAGCGCCTGTTCAAGGTGATTCGTCAACTCAGCGCGCGCGGGGTGGCCATCCTGTATATTTCGCATCGTCTTGAAGAGTTGCAGGAGATCGCGCATACGGTCACTGTGCTGCGCGATGGCGAACTGATCGCTACCAGTCCGCTGAAGAACGTCTCACGCGCCGACCTGATTCGCATGATGGTAGGCCGCCCGCTGCACGAGGTCTTTCCTAAAGGCGAAGGTATCGTTGACCAAAAACGCGAGCTATTACGGGTCGAGCATCTGGGCCTGCGCGTTGATAAAGAGCATACCAATCGCGCGCTCCAGGATATCTCTTTGAGCCTGCATGCTGGGGAGATCATCGGCATTGCAGGCTTAATGGGGGCCGGGCGAACCGAGGTGCTGGAAACCATCTTTGGCGTTCACCCCCGCCACCTCGTCAGCGGACACGTGTATCTGGATGGGACACCGCTGGATGCGCGCTCCCCACACCAGGCCATTCGCCGGGGTCTGGCTTTCGTGACCGAAGATCGCAAGAGCCAGAGCCTGGTGACGTTGCTGTCGGTAAGCTTCAATATCACGCTGGCGGCACTGCGGCGCTTTACGCGGGGGTCGCTCGTCAATCAACAGAAGGAGCGCATCGCCGTCACAGATTCCATCCGCGATCTACGCATTAAGACGCCTGGCGCCAGCACCATCGTGAACAATCTATCAGGGGGAAATCAGCAGAAGGTGGTACTGGCCAAGTGCCTCCTGACGCATCCGCGAGTGATCCTCATGGATGAGCCAACACGCGGCATCGATGTGGGCGCCAAGGCAGAGATTTATGAGCAGATGAATCGCCTGGTCAGTACCGGCATCGGCATCATCATGGTTTCGTCGGAGCTGCCTGAGCTATTGGGCATGTGCGACCGCATCCTGGTCCTGTGCGAAGGACGGCTAACGGGTGAGTTCCGCCGTGGCGAGGTGACCCAGGAGATGATCCTGGAGGCAGCGACGACGCTGGAGGAGGCACGCGCGCATGTGGGATAATGGCCAACACTATACTGTGATTAGGAAGAGGTAAGGCGTTATGAGTGTAGATGTCGATGACCCTGCTTCGATGAAGCGGGAGAATACCGCCACCTTACGGCGCGAACGGCTCAGGCGCTTTATGGTGGTACTGGGTTCGCTTCAGGGCTATATCGGGCTGATCCTGATCGTCGCCTATGGCATTCTCTCCAAAGGCGACATATTCTGGAATGGCACCAACCTGACCAACGCGGTGGGCGCCTTCTCCTCGCGCGGCATCCTGGCGGTCGGCGAGACGCTGGTTATTTTGATCGCCGGCATCGATCTCTCCGTTGGCTCTATGCTGGGCTTCTGTTCTATGACGGCCGCGTTACTGCTGACGACGCAGAACATGAATCCGGTAGAGATCGTGATTATCTC